>JAFLTM010000029.1 GCA_022509225.1 Muribaculaceae bacterium | reverse complement strand
ACTACAATAGAGCCTGTGCTGATGTATGAAGGAAGTGACAGTCCTCTCTACTATGATGTGATGAAAACTGGTATAGAGATATGAATTATTAACCTTGAAGACTAGTGTCGTTTTCCTAAATGTTTTAACCACAGAGAAAACAAAGAGCATAACTTTCTGACCCATAGACTACTCAATACAGAGTTTATAAGTACTCTTAATCATTGGGTCGTGGGTTCGAGCCCCACCGGGGTCACTCTTCAAAATCGCAAAGCACTGAAATTGAATGCTTTGCGATTTTCTTTTATAGCTTTTGTCCTCCTTTTGTCCTCCTATCCCCATTTAATTTAGTTTTAACGCTACATTTTTCCTTTTGAGGAGGCTCTTTGCCAATTTACTTTAATATCCGTAACTTTGAGGTACCGGTTTGGCACCTCAAATATAATGATGTAATTCCGGTATCTGAACTCCGGAGTCAATTCACAGATTTAAAATTGGGGCAAAAAGACTTCATTCACCAAATAAATGCTTTACCTATGAATGAGCTTCAAACAATACAAAATAAAATATTTACCCTAAGGGGAAAACAAGTGATGTTGGATAAGGATCTGGCAGAGTTGTATGGAGTTACTACCGGTAATCTAAATAAAGCGGTAAAGCGTAATTTGAATAGGTTTCCGGAAGATTTTATGTTTCGCTTAACAAAAGAAGAATATGAATCTTTGATATTCCAAATTGGAATTTCAAAAGGACGTGGAGGTAATAGATTTTTACCGTATGCTTTTACGGAACAGGGTGTTGCTATGTTGTCAAGCGTATTAAATAGTGAAACAGCTATACAAATTAATATCGGTATTATTCAAGCTTTTGTAGAAGTTAGGAAAATGCTTGCACAACCTTCAACAGATAAATTTAGTATACTTGAAAACAGGATCAAGAGATTGGAAGACTATATGGAGGAAATTCTTTCGGATCAGAATGATATCAACGAAGAAACAAGTCTCCAAATAGATGCCATTTATAAAGCTCTTGAAAATCTTCAGGAAGAAGCCAAGAAGAAAACGGAAAGACCAAAGATAGGTTTCATAACAGACAAATCAAATTCTTAAACTTTTTTCTTTTAAACACTTCGTTATTCTTTCAATTTTTATTTTACAGGGAGTTATAATAAGTAATAAAAACTTTGTAATCTTCCCCTATCAACATTAGAACTTGGTATAGTATGTAACATGGTATAGTATTTTACCCAGTAGTATTAAAGAATATCTGAAGAAAATACTAACTTATTTAAATTTATCTTTCAAGGTGAGTTAAGCTGCAATATCTTTAAACCTACTCCACATAAATATTTAGATTTCTTCAATCACTATGCCGTCGATTATGGCATGGTTGGTCTTGAGATTCATGTTCTCATCTTCAGGGTCAAACTGCAATGACAAGTCATGTTCCCCCTTTGTCAGCCTGACCTTTATAGAATTCGACATCCCCCAGTCGTCCCAGTTCCCTGCCCCTCTCTGGGGCATAACGATGGTGCCGGCATCCTTCCCGTCTATGTAAAGGCTCCTCACGGCAGCTTTGTTTTCCGTATTGACGGGGCCATTTCCATTGGCATATCTGAAGCTTATGGAATAGATGCCATCTTTCGGCACATCGATTCTTTTAACCACTGCAGGAGCCTGATGATCCGTTTCAACAAATCCATCGCCCTTATATCCTCTCACGGTTTCAACAGGATAGCTTACTTCCGGCGACTTCATGGCTGTCACTTCGTTGTTCAGGTTCCAGAAACTTGAAGCTCTGTTACTCCTCGGCTCCGAGGCAAAACTTTCCACACCTTCTGCCGAAACTCCTATCACCTGCCATTCAGCCGGTTCTGTGGCCGGCCAGTTTGTCTGCCGTGTCCTCCCGATCTCCTTGCCATCTTTCAGAACTATATATTCACCTATATATTCAATCGGGTTCCATTGCAACAGGTTATTAAAAGGAGCTCTCGGGGCATTGAACGACTCATCATGGCTGAGCCATGCCACCGGAGTAAGGGGTGCCTTAAGGTTGGGCACATTGTTGACCTTCATGGCAGGTATAGGCTCATTGTCCATATTTACCGTGAGACTGAAATCACCGGTTATCATTTCCGCCGGGATAAACAACACTCCGTTCTTGAGTGTTGGGAAAATCTTACCTTTCGGCTTAAGGGGAGCTCCATTGGGTCCGAACTGATGCGGTTTGCCATTGATGGAAACAGACACAATGCTGTCGCCATAACCATTCACGGTTATATTCATCTTTGCGCCACGGTAAGGGAAATTGGAAAGAGTTCTCTCGCCTCCCAACGCTTCCGGAACAAAAGGTGATATTCTTAAACCGTTTTTCTCGAAATTGATTCCAAAGAGTATCCGGTTTGTGAGCGCAAGGTTCCCTGCGAGGCTCCAGAGCATGTTGGAGGAATTAAGCTCGGTGAATATATCGCCGTTGTCAAGGTTAAAATTCTCTTTGTTGGTAGCGAAAAGTGCCGCAGGTCTTATCACACTGCCAATTCCCTGCAAAACTCCCTGTTCGTTTCCCACTTTCGCCTGTGCCAAAGTCCAATAGGAGGCTACGAAGGGCCATAAGGCATTGTTATGGTAATTCGGGATATCGGCGATTTGAGGATAAAAAATTGCCGGCCCGAATTTTGTTGTCGGGTTATTTTGCGATATGATTTTCTGTTTATCTGCCGGTGCGATATCAAAAAGTATCGCCAAGGCTTCTCCGAGAGTTTCGGCGCGTGGATTCAGTATAAGGTTATCTCGTCCGTAGGTGTAGATCCCGTAGTAACCTTTATCTTCCAGCCAAAATCTCTTGTCGATAGCTTTCGACAAGTCATCGGCAGCTTTTTTGAACACGGCAGCCTCATTTTTCTTCCCGAGTTCCTCAGCCATCTGTGAGGCGCAGTACATAGCGGCAGCATACAGCACATTGGTGCCCATTGCCTCACTCTGTGAAATATCCACAGTCTGCATCCATCTCGGATAGCTTTGTTCACGCCAGTCGATAAAGGAGGTTTCTCCCTTTATCAACCCGTTTTCACTTATCACTGTCTTGGCATCTTTGGCCAACGACCTTTCTATTACGGGATAAACGGTTTCAAGCCAATTCTTGTCACCGGTGACTTTATAAAGCTCCCATGCTGCAACCGTCCAAATCATCCTGTCGGTCGATATTGGCCATGCGCCGCCCGATCCGGTGTCTTGGATTATCTGTCCCTCCTCATTGATTTTTTTAAGCAGCGATATCATCGACGCCTCCGGTTGCAACGCAGCCATTGAGAGTATTATGGAATAGCTCACGTCTCTTGTCCAGACACCTGCCCATTCCTTGCCGGTGCGGAGGGTCGTGTCGGGTTCTATGGCATTCACCATTTCATCAAGCCCCATGTTATAGACCGCCTCCATGAGAGGATTTCCACCTGAGACAACCGGATACGGGCTGAGATCGTTTTTCTTTGTCCATTTCTGCTCTATGGGCATGAAATATCCGGGACGCCCTTTATATGTTGAACGAATTTCATACGGACTTACGGACCATGCCTTGAACTCATCCTGAAAAACTGTGTTTCCTTGCCATCGGTAGGCATCTGTCTCCACTATAACCTCATGAGAAAATGCACATAAAGCCATAACTACCGTTAAAGCCGATGCCACAAAAAACCGTCGATAATATTTCATGATAGACTAAAATGTGTTCTTCAACTTGCTGCAAATTTATATAAAAAACCTCTTAAAACTCTATTTCCTACCCTCCTCTTCAAAAAAGGGAATATCGCAGACGATAACTATCCCCCACAATGTTATTATATTGTGGGATAAAATCTTAGCGTGAAATAATTAGTCCCGACCAAACGGCAATCAATCCTACGATGATACTGGCTGCCACATAAATCAGCGATATGAAAAGTTCACCGTTCGTTCCCAATGTAAGTGTCTCGTATGAAAATGTTGAGAATGTGGTAAAACCGCCGCAAAAACCCACAATCAGGAAAGCGTTAAGCCTTGGATTGACTATTCCCGACTTGTTCAAAAGACCTAATATCAACCCCACAATGAAACAACCCAAGATGTTTACAGTGAAGGTAGCCACCGGCAATGTGGTCTTGAAATATGTCAGATACAGCCGGTTTGTAAGATATCGGCAACAGGTCCCGATAAAACCTCCGGCGCCTGCCAATAACATCAACTTAATCATGATTTGTGCATTGTTTCAGGGTATTACATCAGATTCTTTTGATAGGTCTTGCGGGCACTCCACCCACAATTGTGTTGGCTTCCACATCCCTATTGACAACGGCACCTGCTGCCACCACGGCATTCTCTCCGATCGTCACTCCGGCAAGAATTGTTGAATTGGAACCAATCCAGACATTCTTTCCAATCTTTATAGGTGCCGGGATACAAATCTGTCTTCTTTCCGGATTCAGATCATGATTCAATGTGGCCAAGACCACGTTATGCCCTATCAGGCTCCCTTCCCCGATTTCTATTCCTCCCTGGTCCTGGAACTGGCAACCCGCATTGATGAAAACATTATCTTCCACTTTTATATTCTTGCCGAAATCTGTGTAAAACGGCGGGAAGACCCTGAAAGAATCGGGAACTTTGTAACCGAACAATTCCGACATTATTTCCCTGATTTCATCCATCGGATGATATGAATTATTCAGTTTGCAGGTTAGTTTACGCGCTTCATCGTTGGCTTCGTTCAGGATTCTCCAACATTCGGGGGAATCCAGAGGTTTCCTCTCTTTTACAAAGTCTTTAAATTCTTCTATAGTCATAACAGATACCAGTGTTTTATTTAAAATGATTTGTTACGGGAAAACACCGCCCTTCTTGAAAGATATGTCGTTTTATAGCCGAAACCCTCTAAGATTCCCAACTCTTTATCTTGTTCATATCTTCATTGTGTCTCTTTATGAAACCCTCTGCAAATATAAGTAAATATGTCGGGGTAATCCATGATTTCATCGCAATTCAATATAATTACTAATTACTAATTCCCAATTCCTAATTACTAATTGACCCACCCTCGCTGTGCGGAGACTTGGAAAAATACCAAAATCTTATTAATTTTGTACCGAAACGACCGTTTCGGAAATAGCCATTTCGGAAATAGCCGTTTCGGAAATAAAGATTTCATAATTAAAAATTAATTAGAGATATGCGCTTTTATAATCGGGAAACAGAACTAGAAGAATTAAGATTGGCTTATGCATTATCTAAAACAACGGCACAGTTTACTGTTGTAACAGGGAGACGTAGAATTGGAAAGACGAAACTTATAAGAGAGGCCTATAAATACGATACAATGCTATATTTTTTTGTTAGCCGAAAATCAGAGAAAGAACTCTGCCAGGGATTTAAGAAAGAAATTGAGCAAAAATTGAATATTCCCCTTTTAGGCGAAATCACTCATTTCCATGAAATTTTTGAATTTCTTTTAAAACTTTCAGTAAATGAAAATTTCACTTTATTTATCGACGAATTCCAGGAGTTTTACAGAGTTAATCCTTCTGTATTTGGCGACATGCAAAGACTTTGGGATGAATATCAAGATTCTTCAAAGATAAATTTAATTGTATGTGGTTCCATTTACAATATGATGACAAAGATATTTAGGGATAGTAAGGAACCTTTATATAATCGCGAGAATCGGTTTATGATTGTTAAGCCTTTTAAAATAAGAGTCTTAAAAGAAATACTAAAAGATTATCATAAGGATTATTCTCCTGAAGATTTGTTAGCTCTTTACACTTTTACAGGAGGAGTAGCTAAATACGTTCAAATTTTAATGGAACGGGGGGCAACTTCTAAAAATGAGATGATTAATGGAATGATAAATCCAAATTCTCCCTTCTTAGGTGAAGGGAAAGCTCTTCTTATTGAAGAATTCGGAAAAGAATATGGAATATATTTTTCTATATTATCAGCTATCTCCATCGGAAAAAATTCTCGCTCAGAAATTGAAAATGCCGTGGGGAAAGAAATTGGAGGCTATCTAAGCAGGCTTGAAGATGAATATGAGATAATAAACAAGATAAATCCTATTTTTGAAAAGAATCATCAAAAAAATGTCAGATATGTTATAAAAGATAATTTTTTACAGTTTTGGTTCAGATTTATTTTTCGATACCAATATATGATTGAAATTGATGCGTATGATTCTTTAAAACAAATAATAGAAAGGGATTACGAAACATATAGTGGCAAGATTCTTGAAAAATATTTCCGTCAATTTATGTCAGAACAGGGTGAAATTACAAGGATTGGAGCCTGGTGGGATAGAAAAGGTCATAATGAAATAGATATTATAGCGGAAAACGAATTAAACAAAACTCTTTTAATTGGGGAAGTTAAAAGAAATATTAAAAACTATAATGAAAGAGAGCTGCGAGAGAGGGGTTTGGCTTTCTTCAATTCAGTAGGTAATTTTAGAGGTTACGACATTATTTATAGGGACTTTTCTCTTGAAGATATGTAAAAAGAGAGCTCCAGACCTACTTACCATGAATAAGCCCCCACAAGGAAGTGAATTTTTCCAATGTGTGGGGGCTCGACTTATTTAGTTTCTAAAAGCCTTAAACTATGTTCATGTGCTATTTCATTTTTTATAATACTCCCTGAGCCATCATTGCGTTGGCCACCTTCATGAAGCCGGCCACATTCGCCCCCTTCACATAGTTGATATACCCGTCCTTTTCTTTTCCATACTCCACACAGGTTTCATGGATATTGCTCATAATTTGGCGGAGCTTATGGTCTACCTCCTCAGCCGTCCAAGAAATTTTCTGGGAATTCTGTGCCATCTCAAGGCCAGAGGTTGCCACTCCCCCTGCGTTGGCTGCCTTACCGGGTGCATAAAGAATCTTGGCTTCCTGGAATTTTCTTATACCCCCGGGGGTCGTAGGCATATTCGCGCCCTCACTCACAGCTATACATCCATTTCGCAGCAAAGCTTCTGCATCCTCCTCATCTATTTCATTTTGGGTGGCAGAAGGCATTGCTATATCACATTTCACTAATTTCCAAGGACGTTCTCCTGAAAAATATTTCAATTCAGGGAATTGTTCAGGCACTTCGTACATTCTCCCTCCATAACTTTTCAACTCGAAAATATAATCGAATTGTTCCTGAGTGAAACCTTCCGGAGCCACCACACTACCTCCTGAATCACTTAAAGAAACAACGCTTCCACCTAATTCCATTATCTTTTTTGCCGTATAAAGCGCCACGTTGCCGGAACCCGAGATTGCGACCTTTTTCCCTTTTACTTCCATGTTTCTTGTTGCCAACATAGCCTCAAGGAAATAGCAATTCCCATATCCCGTAGCTTCAGGGCGTATCAGCGACCCCCCGAAAGACAAGCCCTTTCCGGTAAACGTTCCGGTGAACTCCTGGGCCATCTTTTTATAATATCCATACATGAATCCCACTTCTCTGGCACCAACGCCTATGTCTCCGGCAGGCACGTCAGTGTCAGGTCCTATCTGTCTCCACAATTCCGAGATAAAGGCTTGGCAGAAACGCATTATCTCCTTGTCACTTTTCCCACGGGGAGAAAAATCACTGCCTCCCTTTGCACCACCCATTGCCAGGGTGGTCAGAGAGTTTTTGAAAGTTTGTTCAAAAGCGAGAAATTTCAAAATAGATTGATTCACTGAAGAGTGAAACCTGATCCCCCCTTTATAGGGGCCTATGGCATTATTATGCTGAATCCTGTATCCCATGTTGTTTCTCACCTTTCCCTTGTCGTCAAGCCACGATACACGGAAAGAAAATATCCTGTCGGGAATACAAAGCCTTTCTATTAGGTTATATTCCTCATATTGGGGATTGCGGTTATAAACTTCTTCAATCGAATTGAGAACTTCTTCCAATGCCTGATGGTATTCCGGCTCATTTGGGAATCTTCTCTTGAGATCACTCAAAACTTCTGCAGCTTTCATTTTAGCAAACTATTTAAAGGTTTATGCTTTTGAATTCGCTACAAATTTAGGCATATAATTTCAAAATGTTATAAAAATATGTTTAAAAATATTGTTTTGCTACATTTTTATGGATAAAAAGAGAAAAAAGATAAGGAAATGATATTAGTTTTTATCCCTCGTTTTTATTATATTTGAGAAATGTTCAAGAAATTAATAATAACCCAATAATATCCAGTACTTAATATTTATGCTATCATACTTTCCTAAATCCCTTCTCGCTCTCGCGGTAATAATAATATCCGGAGGAGTCTTGATAAATGCAAAAAATTCATCTACCGGCAACGGGAAGACAGAAACACGGAAAACCAAGGTGGCCTGTGTGGGAAACAGCATCACTTTCGGGTATGCTCTCAAAGATCGGGAAAACAACAACTATCCCCGCCAATTGGGGCTTATGCTCGGCGACAAATACGAGGTGGGGAATTTCGGAAGAACCGGAGCCACACTGATGAAAAAAGGCCATAACCCATACTACAACTGGAAAGAATACAAAGAGGCTATTGAATTCGCCCCGGACATTGTGGTGATACACCTCGGTGTGAATGACCTTGAGCCACGTGACTATCCGAAATTCGGCGACACCTTTGTCGGAGACTATGTGGGGCTTATCGATTCATTCAGAAACGTTAATCCGAATGTGCGCGTAATTGTGGCCAACCTCTCACCTCTTCTCCCTCCCATTCCGCGTTTCAAAGCAGGATTAAGGGATTGGCGCGATTCAGTAAGGGTTCTGACACCGGTAGTGGCTGAATATGCGGGAGCCGAATTGATCGACTTCGGAACCGCACTCCGCGACCGTCCCAACCTTATCCCTGACAATATTCATCCCGACGACAAAGGGGCAACCGTGCTTGCCGAAACCGTTAGAAAAGCCATTACCGGTGATTACGGCGGTTTACAGATGCCTCCCGTCTTCTCCGACGGCATGGTGCTGCAAAGAAACGTGCCCCTCAACATCCGTGGCATCGCTAATGCAGGTGACAAAATTACTGTTTCCCTCGGTCAGGAAACGGCAACAGCCGTCACAGACAACAGGGGCGACTGGAGTGTGACACTTCCCCCATTTAAAGAGAATACAGGGCTTACACTTTCCATTTCCGATGGAACAAATAAGCTTTTATATAAAGACGTGGCCGTCGGGGAGGTATGGCTTGCATCCGGTCAGAGCAATATGGCCTTCCCCCTGCGTGACACTGAAAGCTTCCCCCGGGATTCAGCAATGACAACCGACCCTCTTCTTCGACTTTTCAACATGTTGCCGTCTGTTGAGGTTGAGCTCCGCGAATGGACCAATGAAGAAAAGGAAAGAATGGATAACCTTGATTATTATAAACCGACAAAATGGGAAAGCTCCACTCCGGAAACTGCCAAAGATTTCTCCGGAGTCGCCTGGTATTTCGGCAAAATGATGCGCGACAGCCTGAATGTCCCCGTCGGCATCATTCACAATGCTATCGGTGGTTCCCCCACCGAGGCGTGGATCGATATAGAGACTCTGGAACATCAGCTCCCGGAAATACTCATTGACTGGAGAAACAGTGAGTTCGTGCAGCCATGGGTAAAGGAAAGAGGCATAATGAGCACAGGCATGAAAGATGGTGTTCCCGACGGACATCGGCATTCGTTCGAACCTTCATATCTTTATGCCACAGGCATCCGGCCATTGAATGCATATCCTATTGCCGGAGTGATATGGTATCAGGGGGAATCAAACGACCATAACATCCAGCTCCACGAACAGCTCTTCCCGATGATGCAGCAAAGCTGGCGCAACACATGGGAAAATCCTGAGCTTCCTTTCCTTTATGTTCAGTTAAGTTCAGTGGTCAGGCCCTCCTGGCCGTCATTCAGGGACTCACAACGTAAAATGGCAAAGACTCTCCCCAATGTGGCGATGGTTGTAAGTTCCGACAAAGGTGATTCTTTGGATATTCATCCCAAAAACAAAAGGGATATAGGAGAAAGACTCGGTCGCCAGGCATTGAACAAAATTTATAACATGAAACATGTCACACCTCAAGGTCCTGATATTGTTAAAGCCGAACAGGTTGCGCCCGGAACAATTATTCTCACTTTCGATTATGCCGAAGGTCTCACGACTTCCGACGGTCTAAATCCACGCACATTTGAAATTGCCGAGATAAAAGATATGTATGCCGGAGCGGAAACCGTCGAGATTTTGCCGGACAACCGGATCAAAATTGTAAATATGGCTTTGCCTAATCCTCGGTTTGTGCGATATGGCTGGCAACCTGTCACAAACGCCAATCTCGTGAATGGCGACGGCTTGCCTGCTTCCACATTCAAAGTTGACGTCAAACCATTGTCACCGATTAAATAATAAAATATATAAGTTTCATATTTTTATAAAGTCTTGTCAAAAAGAAGCTTCGAAGAAGCTAAAGATAGTTAACCCCGAGGCAAGAAGACTCGGAGAGTCTTGCAGCCCGGGGTTAACAGCAGAAAAGTGGCTATAAGAGTAATTTTGAGGTAAAAAAGAGTATAAAAATTAATGATTTTAACTTTATTTATGAATCCGTGAATTAATATTTGGTTGCCATTTTGGCAACCAAATATTAATTTTGAAAAAAAATTAAATATATGGAAGTTGTAACAGCAAGAGAATTTAGAAGTAATCAAGGTAAATTTTTGATTGCAGCCAGAGAGGGGCAATCTGTTCTACTTACATCCCGTTACGGGAATTTTAAAATCACTCCCGTCACATCTGAGGATATGATTATAGAAAGAGATTTGCGTGAGGCTGTTAATCAAGTTAAAGACCACATGGAAGGACGTATAGATTTACCTAATGCAAGAGATATAGTGTTCTGATGGAAATTATAGCAACTCTCCCGTTCTTAAAAAGTGCCAAACCTCTTGCAAAGAAATACAGAAGTTTCAATGAAGATTATAAAGAGCTAATCAAGGAATTGACTGCTAATCCTAAAACAGGTGTTGATTTGGGAGACGGCTACCGTAAAGTAAGAATGGCGATTGCTTCCAAAGGAAAAGGAAAATCGGGAGGTAGCCGAGTGATAACACTTGACATGGTGGAACGAAATGGGAATCTGTATCTTCTTTATATCTACGATAAATCCGAGGCTGATAATGTAGTTTTATCAGTTATTAAATCCTTAGTTTCTGAAATTGATTTATCGTCAAATAAAGGTCAGGAAGAAAATAATTGACAAGATATTAAAGAAACTAAAACAATATGAGTCAGAGACTACTTCCAAATGGTGCATAAATAAAAAAGGCCCTTGAAGGGATTCTTCAAGGGTCTTTTTTATATTCCGGTAATTATAATCAGAGAAAATCTATCTCCGCAATCATGGCGATATTGCCATTGCCTGCAATTGTGATCGGAACTATCCGCACAAATCTGCCGCTAACCCGGTTATCAAACTCGAATGTACGCGGGGTGGGATCATTTATAAGGTTGCCGAACTCAAAGGTTCCGACCTTTTTCCAATCCTTGCCGTTGTCACTTATCTCAATATCCCCCTTCTCTATCATCCCCTCTCCATATATTGCAGTCTGGGGAGTATAGACAAATCCATGCAGCTGATTCTCTTTTCCCAAGTCAAGGGTTAAGGAAAGGTCGGTTGAATCGCTTTTCCAATAAGTAGATGGCTCTGCATCGATTGCTTTCGCCGGGGCGAAACGCTCCTCACCGGCTTGAGGGTCAACAACCTTCCAGTCTTTCTTGATCTTCCCGAAAACCTGCGTAACCACGGGTCCCGTCTCTCCGTTCATTGAAGAGATTGCTTTCACCGTTCCATCTTCAAATTTAAAAGGTTCCGTATAGACGGGAGAATCCAAGGTGGGAGTTGTTCCATCGGTGGTGTAATGAATCACAGTACCCAGCGTGAGGTTTTTCAACGCATCCTTGTTGCCGTTTTTCCATGTAAAGTCACTTTTCTTCGGATAGATAGATACCTCGCCGTCAAGATTCCTCGAAATCTGCAACTGCGGAGGACGGGTTTTATAATAATGTGCCTTCACAGTTGCCAAAGAGGGGGTGAGACGCGATTCAAGAATCCTGATTCTGATTTTGTCTGTTGTCACCTCCGGGAAGCGAAGTATTCTGCGATAGCCCACATTGGTGCTTTCCACGATTTGTTTCCACTCTCCGTTCACCCAAGCGTCAACCGCGAGTTTTTCTATTCTTTCACCAAAATTCGGCACCTCTTCCTGCAAGAGAAGCCTGTTGAAAGTGGCAGGCTTATCGGAAGATATCACGAGTTCAGATTCAACCGGAATTCCTGTTTTTGTGTCATCATCGAAGAGCACTGCCGGTGCATTCCATCCCTCAATAAGGTTATCCGTATAAGTCTCGCGTATCCTTTTACCAACCTCAGAGAGCGAAGCCACGTCCCTGTCTGAAAATTTACCATCTGTGTTGGGGGGTATGTTGAGGAGCAACACCGCATTTCCGCCCACAGATCTTTCATAAATGTCGAACACCTCGTCGGCCGAACGCACGGCCTGTTTGTCATCATCTCTCCACATCCATCCGTCGCGTATCGATGTGTCAACCTCCGGATACTGGTACTGGAGGTAATTGGCGTTCTTAAGTTTTTCCATGCTCCCTATGTCAGTATCTTTAGGATGACCGAAACCCAGCAGTGAATCCGGATGAGTTGCGTATGGCACAACATTCCATTCCGTGTCTCGTGTATCTCCCGCCTCGTTGCCTACCCATCTGCCATCTTTGAAGGGGAAAACAATAGCCTCCGGCGCAAGTGTACGCACAAGGGTTTCCCAGTCATGGTTGTTGTAGGTCTGGCCGTTTTCTTTCGGGTTTGCACCGTCGAACCATACTTCGTAAATCGGGCCATACTCTGTGAGCAATTCAAACAATTGGCTCATAAAAAACTCGTTATAGTCATCCACCATAAACTCGAATTTCGTCGGGTTCTCGAATGGGCGTCCCGGCACCTCCTTCGGTATGGTCCTCATCCTTTTTTCGCTGCCGTTGCCGTAGAGGCCGTTCGGGCTCTCGATCTGATACAGGTCGGCCGGAGAAAGATACACTCCCAATTTCATCCCATATTTGGCGCATGCATCCGAGAGTGCCCTGAAAACATCAGCCTGACCGTTCATATAGGGAGATTTCATTATACCATGGTCGGTGTAGCGTGTCTGATATAGCACATAGCCCTCATGATGTTTCACCGTGAATATCACCATATCTATTCCGGCATCCTTCATCGTCTTCACCCATTGGTCGGCATCGATATCAGTCGGATTGAATATTTCGGGGTCCTCAAAACCGGTTCCCCATTCCCTCCCTGTGAATGTGTTGGGTCCGAAATGAATGAACGCGATAAAGGGATTGTCAAGACGGTTTATCTGCCGTTCGTTAGGGACAACATGTGCAGCCTTTGCCCTTATTATTTCTTCAGTGTCTCCAGGATATATGGCTATGGTGTTGGCAAACGGTATGCTGTCGTTGGCACTTTTAGCCCATAGGCTCACACAGATCAAGAGTGAGAGGGTGAATATTTTCTTCATTTTTATTATTTGTGAGATTTATTTTTAAAGATATAAAATTTTCCTGTTATAAGAAAAACCGGGGGTTTGCATCAGTCGCAACCCCCCGGTTCAACTTCTAAGACATGAATCTTAGTCCTTTCAATCCAATATTAACCTAATCTTAATCTATGCTTGTTGCTGCTTCTCCGGCAAGCATCGGCCATCCCGGATTCTGATATATCACCGTGGTGCTTATTGTTCCGTCTTCCGAGGCGTCGGTAAAGTTTGACTGGCCTATCGGGTTCAGATAGTGAGCCCTGGTCCACCTGTAACCGTCATAAACCGGATTGTTTACGGTCTTCTCCTGATAAGGATGGATATATGGACCCCATTCCTCTGAAGACATATTGCCGTTAACCGGATCAAGGATAACTTCATCCGTGAAATAAAGCGGGCTGGTCGGGTCGGTGTAGCATGTGCCCCAGAACTTCATCCCCTCAATGAAATACGGGGTATTGATCATCTGGTCCATGGCTGCCCAACGACGGAGGTCATCCATACGCAGGGATTCTGAGATAAGCTCGTTCCTTCTTTCACGTCTCACATTGTAGAGTGTGGGATCTATAAGAACACCTGCTGAATATGCGCCCCAGTCACCGAGAGCTTCCTGCGACATCTGTGTGGCGGCGATAGTGGTGTTGTAATCCGGATTGACAAGGGCGCGGGTTCTCAATGCACGCCAGTATGAGTCTGCCGTTCCGTCGGGTGTCCCGTTAAGCTCGACGCATGCCTCCATATAGTTGAGCATCGCTTCTGTAGCGCGATACACGATAGAACCGGTTGTGGAGGTACGTCCGATCGTTTGTTCCCAGTCGTAGCTCATACCCTTTTTGATGGTGTAGCCGGTTGTTGTTTTGGTGTTGGTTGCACCTGCCAATAGGATATTGCCAAGATCATAGGTAACCGGAGATCCATCCGATGCATATTGCTCTATACAGTTGTCATATTTCACGAAAATCTGGATTCTGGAGTCTCTGTCTTGTAGAGAAGCCTCGATTCCCTGATTTTCCCAGTTCGGATCGTAGCCGGAACCTGAAGCGTAGATAGGAAGACCGTTTCTCATCACGTAAGAGTTAACGAGTCCTCTTGTATAACCGGTTCCCGCACCGTTTCTCTGCAACTGGTCCTGGATTGAGGTGATTACACCTAATTCCAGGTTGTAGGATTTGTAGAACAATACCTCGCTGTAACCGTCAAGATTTGATTCACAGAACATTGTATAGTAGGGGTTCAGACTTTGGAGAGCAGCGTTCATGGCAACATATTCCCCGGTATTCTGAACAAGGTTGTTTGCAACCAAGTCTGCAACCGGTTTTGCCGAACTCATAGCTTCCTGCAGGAAGTAGGTTATTTCTGTGTCGATATTGAAACCGTTGAGCATGCTCTGGTCACCGGGCCATCCCGGTCCACCCGGCACAAGTGCAGTCCCTTTGTGATGCTTCAGCCATGTTCCCTCAAAGAGGGCAACGCGTGAGCGGAACAATTGTGCGCAAGCTTTGTTAAGACCCTGTTTCCCTTTCGAGCTAGTCTCCGGAAGATTTTGGATAGCTTTCGACAGGTCGTCGAGAATGAAACGGGCAACCTCGTTGCGCGGACGTCTTACAGTGGCTTCGAGCAATATCTCCTTGTCGTCGGGAAGAACCTCGTTCACGATAGGGAAGTCTCCGAGAGCCTTATAGTTGTTGTAGTTGGCAAAGGCACGGAAGAAATATGCCTCACCAAGTGCTTGCTGCACTCCCGGATCTGAAGCACTCAAGACACCTGACTCAATGTTCGGCAATACATACTGCAGGAAGAAATTTACCTGTCTAACAGTAGTGAAGCTCCAGTTGCCTGAAGAAGTAGGCACTGTCCAAAGGCCGGGAACATATTGGTTGCTATAGTCGTAGGCTGCCTGATTGTCGGTGCCGTTATCATCTGAGAAGGTTCCTAACGCCCACATATTGTTTGAATGGGTGGGAAACAGGCTGTAAAAGTTATTCGTGTATGCCTGTAGGTTGCTGGCTGTGTTGAAATAATTCTCCGGAATTGCCGACGACTCCGGCTCGCGGTCCAGGAAATCATCGCAGGACGTGAAACCAAAGGCTATGACACCCAAGAATAGACCTTTAATATATTTATTCATGATTTTTCGGTTTTTAGAAAGTTACGTTTAGTCCA
Organism: Muribaculaceae bacterium; assembly: GCA_022509225.1. Taxonomy (GTDB): domain Bacteria; phylum Bacteroidota; class Bacteroidia; order Bacteroidales; family Muribaculaceae; genus Lepagella. The sequence goes on along the minus strand of JAFLTM010000029.1, from coordinate 6,104 downwards.
CATGAAAATACTCGTGATAACGGGTAAACCTTACCGAAGTTGTATTGATTATAAGCTTCAATCAGCTCCGGGTCTCCCAGTTTCGTGAACTTGGTGATCTTTGCCAAGTTTTCAGCAGAGAAGAATATACGCACATTTTCAATGTATGCCTTCCTTGTAATTTTCTGCGGGATTGTATAACCTATCGTAAGGTTCTTGAGAGCGCAATATGCAGCGTTCTGGAGGAAGTGTGTCTGTCTCTCTTTATTTTTTGTGCCGGTCGCATAGTTCGGTCTTGTGAAGTATGCGTCAAGGTTCGGGCCGAGCGGATTGTCTGTATCTGCCGGACGGAAATAGTCGAGCTGTTCGGTATAAAGATTGGCCTGATATTTTGCATTGTTCATGAAGCCCCAGAATTCAGAAACACCATTGCCGGCTACATCGGGATAGTAATCACGCTTGCCGACACCTGTGAAGAATAACTTGATATCGAATCCCTTCCATTGTGCATCAAGGATGATACCGTAGTTATATCTCGGTGTGGTGTTACCGATAACTGTAAGGTCACCATGATTTGAAAGAGTTTGTTCACCGTTGCTGATAACGCCGTCGCCGTTAAGGTCGGCATACATCATGTCACCCGCAGCCCAGTTGTTACCCAGACGGCTCTGGTCTGCATTTGCGAGGTGAGCGTTCATCTCCTCATCTGTCTTGGCGATACCGATTGAGGTGTAACCCCAGATCTCACCATATTTTTTTCCGTTATAATAGTTGTTTATATTATAACCGGGATTCGGATATTCATCGATAGTAGTGGTGTTGTCATAGAGGTTCAGTGTGATTCCGTAAGAGAAATCCTTGATTCTGTCGCGCCATGACAAGGTAAGTTCCCAACCCTTGGTTGTCATTGAAAGGTTGTTAGTGTTCGGAACACCGGTTCCAAGCACACCCGGGAGAGTTTCACCGGGACCCACCATATCATAAATATACTTGTTATAGTAGTCGAACGAACCGGTTAGTCTGTTGTTTAGGAATCCCCAGTCGAGACCTATATCCCATGTGCGGCTCTTCTGCCATGTCAGTGAATAGGAGATAAGGCCCGGCATAGAGGCACTTGCTTGGAACGCATTGTTATAAAGCCAGCTTGAACCGTCGGCGCTATAACCCATGTTTGCGTATGTGGGATACCAGTTGTTTGTGCCCTGGCTTCCGAGTTTACCCCATGAGAAACGCGGTTTCAAAACCGTCACCTTATCTGCTGCGCTCTCTAACCATGCCTCGTTGGCGATATTCCAACCCAATGAGAAGGATGGGCTGGCTGACCAGCGGCTTCCCTTGCGGAAACGTGATGACCCGTCATAGCGGATATTACCCTCAACGAGGTAACGTCCCTTGTAGTTATAGTTGATACGTCCGAACCAGCCGGCTGTAGCCCACTCGGCCATGCTTCCTCCCATTGTCGAGTCGCCGTTTGTCATGTCAAGATAAGGAATATTTGCAATCGCTCCGTCGCGTTGTGCATAGAAGAGGTCATTCTTCAGCCATTCGCTCTGGAAACCGGCAGTGATCTTGAATTCGTTTGCCTCCTTGATATTGAATTCGTAAGTGGCATAAACGTTCGGGTTGAAATAATTGGTGCTCCTGTAATAATCATAAACTCTTGAACCTTCCGGGTCTAATGCCGGATAGTCGGGAGCATTCTTCGGATAGGGCTCTCCGTAAATGTCATACTGATAGGTCTGGAGATAAGCCTGATGTATCTTGTAGTGACGCGCGCTGTAGTTGAACTCGGCGTTAACGGTCAGGCCTTGCAAGGGGTTGATTACAAAGGAGAACTGGTGGTCAAGACGGTCGTTGACTGATTTGAAGCGTCCACCCTCTGTCAAAGTCGGGATAAATGACTGTGCCAGCGGATGTCCGTTCGGGTCATACATCGGCACAACCGGCCAGTTTCTTGAAAGGTCATGATACAGCATACCGGCACCGATCTGATCATCCACCAATGATGGTGCGTTATAGTTGGTGCGGCTCCATCTTGCGGAATATCCGAAGAGCAGCCATTTTGTAATCTGGAAGTTAAGACGTCCTGTCAGGTTATATCTGGCTCTCCTGTCATCGCCGAATTTAAGAAGACCTCCCTGGTCAAGTATGTTGGCCGAGAAATATGCGTTCACACGTTCTGAACCTCCGGTAACCGAAATATTGTGTTCCTGTGAGAAGGATGTCTTTCCGAAAATTTCATACAACCAGTCTGTGTTACCGGTCGGCAGACCTTCGTCTGTACCGTTGATTCCCCAGATAGACCAGGTGCCCGGCACTGCAGGATCCTCATACATGTGAATGTTGGCAGGATTTTCAACGGCAGCCTTGATCTCTGCCATTTTTGCCTGGCCAATATACACACCCTGTCCTGCATTCATCGCGGCTGCGTTTGCCGTGTGAGCCCAAAGGTATGAGTTTGCCTGATGAGGCATATTGATTGCTCTGCTCCAGCGGAATGAGTCGCTGTAGTTTACTGTAACCTTTCCCTCCTTACCATTCTTGGTTGTGATAAGTATCACACCGCCGGCCGCACGAATACCATAGATCGCTGCGGAAGCGGCATCCTTAAGAACGGAGATATTCTCTATATCCTGGGGGTTGACTGTGTTGATGTCACCCTCCATACCGTCGATAAGAACCAAAGGAGAAATTGTCGCTCCCGTTCCGATAGTTCCGATACCGCGGATGTTCATACTCTTGGTAGCATTCAGCTGACCGCCAAGACCGGCTCCGACCACATCAAGACCGGGGGCAAGACCCTGGAGAGCATCAACCGCTGATGAAACGGGACGGTTGGCGAGATCGGATGCTCCAACTGATGAAACAGCTCCTGTAAGATTTGCCTTTTTCTGGGTACCGAAACCCACCACAACAACGTCTTCAAGAGCCTGGGCGTCATCAAACATTGTTACGTTCAAGGGAATTCCCTCCCATTTCACATCTACGGGACGGCAGCCCACCATGCTGAAGTTAAGGGTCTGCCCTCTTTCAACACCGGCAAGAGAAAAGTTACCGTCAACATCAGTCGCGGTTCCTTTCGTTGTGCCCGGAATCATAATCGTTACACCAACCATGGGATCACCAAATTGGTCGATTACAGTACCTGTTGCCGTTTCCGGAGCAGGAGCTTCAGCTGCCCTGACATTGAAACCCGTCAATGCCGGCAGACAAAAAGCAAACAGTATTGCGACACAAGTCGTCAACAACTGCTTCTTGTTTTGAATACTTTTACTCATTGGTTTTAATTTAGGTTAGATATTTTAGGGGATTTGGGAGGGTTTGAACCGGCAGGAGTTCTACTCTCTACCCTAAATGATTTTAAAAGATTTTTGCAATTTTAAATATAAAAAACCTCTCTACCCCCCCCGAATGTTAAATTCTGTTAAATATGCTGTAAAACATGTTATAGAGAACCAATTCCCCCTTTATCTAACCTCTGACCAATATATTTCTTCTGCCCAAACTCCAAAAAAGCACTTCTTCATATCTCAATAAAATCCCCCTCATCTTGTTGCGGCCTCTCAAAACCCTCCCAATAATCGTCAAGTTCCTCACGGGTAACCAACAGGTCATCAGGACCCTCCCCTTTTCTTTGAGAGAGACGCCGCCATAACTCTTCCTTTTCTGCCTGACAATAAAGAAACACCGGCGCCACACTAAATTTGTTACAGATGTTTCGAATTGCATCACGACCGGCACGCTTGCAATGCGTGGCATCAACAACCACTTTCTTTCCCGACGTGAGAAGCTCTTTCAGTTTAGATATTATTTCCAATCGGGATTCAGCAAAAAGTTTTCTCTGCTCCTCTTTAGTCAGTCTGAATAAATCGGCTCCAACTTTTTGCCATATAAGATTGTCTGAAGAAAGACGTATATATCCCTCCTTTTCCAGACGTCGCGCATAAGCGGTCTTTCCCGATCCGCTTATGCCACACATAATAACCACCTGTTTATTATGGCTAGATTTCTTCATCCGGTTTTACCGGCAACTATTTTTTACCGAAATTAAATTAAACTGACTTCACGGTTCTGTCTGACCTGTTCCACAAAATCATCTATAGCATGAAGCCTTTCCGGTATCTTGATATTTTGAGGACAATGTGGCTCACACTGACTGCATCCTATGCAATGGCTCGCCTGTCTTAATTTTGGCACGCTTCTGTCATATCCTATCAGGAATGCTTTCCTCGCCTTTGCATATCCCGGATCTTTAGCATTCTGAGGAATGTTGCCTTCATTCACACATTTGTTATAATGAAGCAAAATTGCAGGTATATCTATGCCATAGGGACAAGGCATGCAATATTTACAATCGTTGCAGGCAATCGTGGGGTATTGAACCATAAGATCCGCAGTATCGTAAAGATATTTTATCTCATCATCATCCAACGGCTTTAAAGGACAATAGGAAAGCAGATTGTCTTCCAAATGTTCCATGTAGGTCATACCGCTTAACACCGTCAATACACCGGGGAATGTGCCCGCATATCTGAAGGCCCATGAAGCCACGCTCCTCTCCGGCTCTTTTTCTTTCAAACGGGCAACAATATGGTCGGGCACGTTTGAGAGCCTTCCCCCCAATAGCGGCTCCATTATAACTGCCGGAATATTCCGTTTTTCCAACTCACCATAAAGATATTCTGAGTCAGTATTGCGCGGATTTATCTCTTTTGCATGCTTCCAGTCAAGATAATTATGCTGGATCTGTACAAAGTCCCATTTATATTTATCTTGATTCTCAAGCAGATAATCAAACACCTTTATATCTCCATGGTAAGAGAATCCCAGATTCCTTATCTTGCCCTTCTCCCGCTCTTCCAAAAGATAGTCAAGGACTCCGTTGTCGATATAACGCTGTCTGAATTCCTCCATGGCGTCGGTGCCCATTCCGACACCGTGCAGCAACAGATAATCTATATAATCCACCTGAAGCTTTTTAAAGGAATCATTATACATCTTTAGTGACTCCTCTCTACTCCAAGTCTGTGGCGAGAAATTAGACAGTTTTGTTGCTATGAAATATTTGTCGCGTGGATGACGGCTCAGCGCTATTCCCGTAGCCGTTTCAGATTTTCCTCTGCAATAAGCGGGTGAAGTGTCAAAATAATTCACTCCGTTTGCTATCGCATGATCCACAAGACGGTTCACCTCATCCTGGTCAATCTCCTCTTCTTCCCCCTCTTTTGCCTCTTTAAACGGCCATCGCATGCAGCCATATCCCAACAGGGAAACCTTATCTCCGGTGGTTGGGTTTATCCTGTAGGTCATTTCTCCAGGTGTCAGCCCTGTCTCACCAGCTTTACCGACAAGTTTTTTACCGGCAGAGCCACATCCGGCAAGAGTCAGTCCGGCTGCCGATGCACCCAATCCAAGCCTTTTAAGAAAACTCCTTCTGTCTATATTCTCTTTCCTCATTAAAAATCTTACTTTTATTATGCATTAAACCAAGCGATGTCTCTCATTCCCTTCTACATAGATCGCACTAAACGGTCTTGACGGACACAGGTGTTCGCAAGCTCCGCACCCGATACATTTCTCGGTATCCACGGCAGGTATCTTCAGCGATTCATCGTCACCGGCCACTGATGCCACCATTTGTATTGCTCCCACAGGACAATGCCTCTCACAGTTACCGCATGATACCCCGTCGGTCAATGGTATGCAATTCTCTTTCACCCATTGCGCCCGTCCTACCTGTATCGACGATTTCTCTGCCAAGTCTATCTTCTGTATCGCCCCTGTGGGACAAACCTCGGAACATTTCGTACATTCCGGCCGGCAATATCCCCTCTCGTATGATGCAACCGGATGCATGAAGTTTTCAAGATTGCCCGACGGTCTCAACACATGGTTCGGACAAACTGTCACACATAACTGACACCCCGTACATCTTGAAGCTATGTTCACATGGCCCTTGGATCCGGGAGGAGAAATATGTTTTCTTCTTTCAGGTATTTGCTTGTCCTCGATTACTGCAAGTCCGCCGTCAACTGTCTTTTCGGCCGCATCCATCAATGCTGATCCACCTACAAAAGCCATAAGCCCGAGGAAATTCCTTCTCGAAGAATCGTTGACTTCAGATT
>JAFLTM010000028.1 GCA_022509225.1 Muribaculaceae bacterium | reverse complement strand
GGGATAATAAAGATCCCTTATAATTCCTGCCCATTCCCGATGGCTATAGTCATGGAGACCCCCTTCATTGGCAGCCTTGCTATTGCCCCATACGGTGATCAACATCGCTGCATTTTCCTTATATAATTTTGCCGCCTCCTCATTATCTCCGGCCAATCGAGATGCTGCCCCGATCCAATGATGTGAATTCATAAGAGGAATATCCTGCAGCAGCCTGTCTTGAATTAACATGAGATCCAGGAATTTGTCGGCATAGATTTTTACACTATCAGTCTCTCCATTTTCCCTGAATTGATTTATTTTATGAATCAAGCGGTTTGCCTCATCGGCATTTGCCTGCCGGCTGATATCTACAAAATCATACACAAAGTTAGGACTGCCAGGGGCATATTCATCATACATATCCTCCATCAGTTTTTTAGCTTTTGCTGTGGAATCGGGAGAATAAAAAAGCGTGGAATTCCCCCAGGTGGAGGCACTTCGGGGATTCCATGACGGCCGGGCACATATAATTGATTCAACCGTGCCTTCTCCGGGATAATCCACCGGTGCGTCATATACAGTTCCCCTCAAAATTTTCCAAGCCTCGACTATTTTATCATCCGGCTTACGGCCATAACGAGCCTCCAGATAATTTTCGAGCCATTCATCGCCGTCGATGCTCTCTTTGTTCCAAGGCAATTCAAAAAGAAGCTCATACATCACCGGATTGTTCTCGATACCCTCCGGGGTTGCCCCTATCCCTTTTAAGGTGCCGGAATTAGTGCCTTTTCTGGCTTGGTCAAAACCATCTATCAGCTCATTAAACCGGCCGTGCATACCTATATTTCCTCCGAAGTTCAACAACATGCAATAGAGCCAATCATGGTTTCCATAAATATCAGGTGTTTTCCATTTGGGCACCTTTTCGCTGTAAAGGTCGAGCACAATCAACTCTCCCGCAGGAACTGAATCAATAAGGGCCTTTCGAGGATTGGCTTGCCAACTTTGAATCACCCATTTTGCATCAGGATTAGCCTCTTTCATAGCAGCGTACATTCCCTTGCCTTCTCCGTTAAGGTCCAAATTCCTGACGTCCCCTCCTTCATGGAAAGGATCCATTGAATAGTGATCTGTTTCCCCATATAAATCCTCAAGAATTTCATAATAAGATCGTGCTATCTCACTAAATGCGGGATCCGTTGCCGATACAAAACCGGGACGATTGAATCCGCACCAGGTTCCCACATCCTTTGTAGGCACACCCGTTTTTTCCTCGAAGTTTCGAGGCACCATGCCTGCATAACCCGGCATCACGGGACTTATGCCCAGGGAATTCATCCTGGCAACAATATTTTGCTGGAGTGCCTGTTGTTTGTCAAACCATTCCTCGGGGAGCGGGCCTCCCCACCCCTCAAGATTATTCATCTGCCACCATGCCATATAGGCAGGCCCGGGTATAAACTCACATATCTCTTCGAATGTGTAACCGTATTTCTCAAGAAGTTTCTTCCACACCACCTCATTGCCGGTTATGGAAAGGGCAAGATTAATGCCATGAAGAGCCATCCAGTCTATTTCCTGCATCCATCTTTCCTCATCCCAAAAAGGCATCGAATAAGAGAATGTGCAATAATTGAGATAATATCTGTTTTTCAAGTCTGTTTCCCTATATACAGGCTCTTCGGTAATTTCTAATATATCGGGCAACTTTTGAGAGGGATTGTTCCAGCTTATGTGAATCTTGGCAATGTATTTTAGAAAATGGTTCAACCCGACTCCTAAAGCAGAGAGATTGTTTCCTTCAATCAGTACACCGTTATTTTCAGCGGGTGTTATTCGGAACCAATCATTCCCGTTTTCTTCTTTATTTTCCGCGATTTTAAACTTAACACGGTCTTTAGAACTTCCTTGTGTAACACGCGAGGCAAGACTGTCGATCGCCTCAGTCTGTGAATAGATATAAAAAAAGGAGAGGAAGCCTAAAATAAAAACTGCGATTCTTTTCATAAAAATAATTTCCCGCAAAATTAAGACAAATAGAGGAAAGTCAGAAATTTATATTTCAAGGACGGAAAACGAAAAGTCGGGTGGGTTCATAGCGTGGCAACGCCATGAGTTGCACATCAGCCTGCCTGTCTTCGATGGTCTCCATACCGTCGCCAACAGTCATGCCTGCCTCTTCCAATGCATCTCTTACGATTTTCAAGGCTATTTCAGGAGTGTTGTTATCTTTCGAGAGATGGCAAAGAAAAATATTTTTTAACTTAGGCGTGACAATCTCCTTTATAAACCGTGCGGTTGCCTCATTATCCATGTGTCCGTGGGACGTCATTATCCTTTCTTTGAGAAAACGTGGATATCTGCCGTTCAAAAGCATCTTCCTGTCATAGTTCGACTCTATGACAAGATAATCCGCCTCGGATATGTAGTATCTTGCCCTGTCACGTATCTCTCCCATATCGGTTGCCAGAACAAAATGTCGCCGGGCAAAGGCAAAGGAGAAACCCATGTTGTCGCTCCCGTCGTGAGGCACTTCAAAGGCAGTTATCTCAAAATCACCGATTTTAAAAGGTATCTCCTTAAAAATAGGCTGATGATAATCCTTTATACGTTTTGAGACATCATGATTCCTCAGAATTCCGTTCAAAACGCGGTTTGTGCAATAAATTCTGATATGCTTATTGTTTCTCACAAGATTATAAGCATACCTAATATGGTCGGAATGGTCATGTGTCAGCAAGACGGCTTGCACTTTCGACATATCCAATCCATTCGCCCTGATATGCTTTTCTATTTCATCAGCCCTGATACCGGCATCTATTATAACTCCACCCTTTTCAGTGCCCAGATAGCAACTGTTGCCGCTCGATCCAGAACCGAATGAAATATAGTAAAGTAATTCTAAGCCGGGTTCTTCGGTTTTATAGGCAGTAGGAACCTCTATATTTGCATAGACATTTCTCTTCTTCGGAACAATCTCTTCGGCTTCATCCTCCCACTCCTCAAATGGAAGACGTCCCAAACCTTCAAACGAAATTCGTTTTCTTCCCATAATTTAAATTTTCAGCTCTTTTTTCGGATTAAGACAATAAAATAAAAATATTGCCGGAACTTTCCCGGTCTCAAATTTTGAAACACGCCATTCACGGATGGTTTTGGTGACTATTCTTTCATTAAAAGGATCGGTGATGTTTTCAGCTATACACAGCAATGTGTCGGGTTTCAATGTCTTGAAAAGACTCTCAGCCATCCTTGCATTCCTGTAGGGGGTCTCGATAAAAATTTGTGTCATGCCATTTCTGGAACTTTGGTTTTCCAATTCCCGAAGTTTTTGCTCTCTCTCTGTGTTTTCAACAGGCAGATAACCATGAAATGCAAAATTCTGGCCGTTAAGCCCGGATGCCATAAGAGCAAGAAGTATGCTCGACGGACCCACAAGTGGAATTACCCTAAGACTTTTATGTTGGGCCTGTCGCACGGCCAAAGCTCCCGGATCCGCAATACCGGGACACCCTGCCTCACTCATTATCCCCACGGGGTTGCCTTCACGCAAAGGGTCAAGATAAGATGACACTGCCATAGGGTCAGTGTGTCCGTTCAACTCAAAAAAAGTAATGGCTGAGATATCGATATCCTTGTCTACCTTTTTTAAGAATCTACGAGCCGTCCTGACATTTTCAACTATAAAATAGTGAATTTGGCGGATTATGTCAATATTTGCCTGCGGGATTACATCCGCAACCGGACCATCGCTGATACCAACAGGGATAAGATATAGTGCAGTTTCAATCTTCACATTTCAAATTTACAGAAAAATCCTTTTAGCTCACACTTTTTAAACACACTTCAATCGCACTGCCACAAAACATACCTGAATATGAAAATGAGATAAAAATAGAAATAAATGAGGATGAAGATGAAAAATATGACAGCATCTCAGTGAATAAGAGCAAAAAGGTTGGAAAGTCCGGAACAGGAATAAAATATGATGGGATAAAATAAGACCTTTTGAGAATCCTGGTTTTTGGGACTTTGTTATCATCCTTGATGCAATATATGTTATAGATAGGAGTCAAGTTTTCAATTGGGGAAGTATAATATCATTCCACTATCTTAAAATCGTTTTTATTTTTTATTTTTGCGGTGTAAAACTTATAGGATGAAGATTCTTGTTACAGGTGCCGCCGGTTTTATCGGGGCTGCCGTGGTGGAAAAAATTTGTAGCTGTGGCCCGGAAAATGTAAAAATAACAGGCATTGACAATATAAATGACTATTACACCCGTTTACTCAAGTTTGCCCGTCTCAGGCATCTCGGAATAAAGCCGGCAGCTGACGGACTTATCCCTAATGAATTATCCGATGCCGGTTTCCCATGGCTAACTCCAATAAAATCCGAAAGATTCCCCAATTTCTCTTTCATAAGGATAAATCTTGAAGATGATGCAGCGATCTCTGACCTTTTTGAAAAAGAAAAGTTCGACATGGTGATACATCTTGCCGGTCAGGCGGGCGTGAGACATTCAATTTCAAACCCCAAAGACTATATCACAAGCAACATAACCGGTTTCCTAAATGTACTGGAGGGTTGCCGGAAGACAAGGGTGAAGCATCTTGTGTATGCCTCCTCATCAAGTGTATATGGCCTCAACGGCAAAACTCCTTTCTCTGAAAAAGACAGCGTTGCACATCCCGTGAGCCTCTATGCCGCAACCAAGAAGGCTGATGAACTGATGGCCCACGCCTATTCCCATCTCTACGATATCCCTACAACCGGACTGCGCTTTTTCACAGTTTACGGTCCATGGGGTCGACCCGACATGTCTCCATATCTCTTCATAGATGCAATCATCAACAATAAACCCATAAAACTCTTCAATAGTGGAGACATGCTCCGTGATTTCACTTATATCGATGATGTGACTGAAGCCGTAGTAAGAACCATGAATAAAATTCCGGAGGGAGATCCCAATTGGGATGCCGCTAATCCTGACCCATCCACATCATCAGCACCCTTTCGTATAATAAACATAGGAAACTCGTCACCCGTGAACCTTCACGACTATATTTCCGGCATTGAAACCGCCATCGGTAAAACCGCGGATAAAATCTCTATGCCCATGCAACCCGGTGATATTTATCAGACTTATTCTGACTCTACCACACTCTTCCATCTCACAGGGTTCAAACCCACCACGTCATTACAGGATGGTATCAAACGAACTGTAGAGTGGTTTAAAGATTTTAAGGCATCTTATCCGAATTGATTCAGCTATTTTTCCTTGTTGTGAAACGGGGATTTCTTTCTAACCGTCTGGCACAACAGGAAGAGCCACTCAGGTATAACAACGAGGTGATTTGGCCTGACAAGGTAAGAATAAACCTTAAATATATTGAAAACCAATCTTTTATCGAAGACCTTAAATATATTTTCCGCCCGTTTTCAACAATGAATAGTAGACCTTTCAATCCTTTGAAGAATTAAAATTCTCCCGGTTCCCCATTTATTATAGATCAGAAGAGATGATAGCTAAGAAGCCTGAGAGCCTTGACCTTGTCTTGTTTGCGAATTAAGAATGAAACATTGTAGTTGCTACCTCCGTAAGAGATCATTCTAACGGGTATATTTCTCAACGCATCCAGTGCTTTTGCTTCAAACCCCCTGTTCTGCCAGTCAAGATCACCCACCACGCATATTATCACCATATCGGTATCAATGGTAACGGTTCCCAATTCCTCAAGATCAGCTACAATTTCCTTTAGATGCTTGTCGTTATCAATAGTAAGCGACACCCCCACCTCAGATGTGGCAATCATGTCAATCGGTGTTTCATATTTCTCGAAAATCTCAAACACTTTCTTTAGGAAACCGTAGGCAAGCAACATTCGGCTTGACTTGATTTTAATGGCTGTGATATTGTCTTTTGCCGCAACGGCTTTTATACTTCCTGTGTCAAGTGTATTCCCGATAGTGGTGCCCTCAGCTTTCGGATCCATTGTGTTGAGCAATCTGACCGGTATATTGTTGAGTTTTGCCGGCAAAATACAGGTGGGATGGAGGATTTTTGCTCCGAAATAAGCCAGCTCCGCCGCCTCCTCGAAATGTAGGTTATGCACCGGCACCGTTTCTTCCACAAAACGTGGATCATTGTTATGCATACCGTCAATATCAGTCCATATCTGCACCTCGTCGGCATTTACCACAGCCCCGATAATTGAGGCAGTGTAGTCTGACCCTCCCCGCATCAGATTGTCGATCTCTCCTTTGGGATTACGACATATAAAACCTTGCGTAAGAAATAAGCCTTTGCCGGGTTGAGAATCAAGTATCTTTTGCAATTCACTTTTTATAATATTGAGATCCGGCTCTCCATGCTCATCCGTCTTCATGAAATCTAATGCAGAGATCATTTCTATATCAATATTTTGCTCTTGAAAATACCCATAGACCAGATTCGTTGACAAGATCTCTCCCTGTGCCACAATTTCACGTTCAGACAGAGAAGAATAAGGCCGGTGTGATATCTTGACCAACAGATTGAAAACTTCATCAATAAATTTGATGGCAGAGTCTCTCCATTTTGGGGTGGAAAATAAATCTTCCGCAACCTTATGATAGTTTTCCTTCAGTGTGGAAATCAATATCTCTGCTTCATGAACATTACCTTTCTCAAGTTCCGCAGCAATGGCAAGAAGAGAATTTGTGGTTCCGCTCATTGCCGAGAGCACCACAATCTTTGGCCCATCCGTTTCACAAATCAAACGGGCCACGTTCCGCATTCTTTCAGGAGAGCCTACGGAGGTGCCCCCGAATTTCATTATTTTCATGTTCAACTGATTTTTAGGATTTCACAAGCAATCCAGTCTCCCACCTCATCGGTGGTATAGGTTTTCTCCCCCGGAAGTGCGATATCAGGTGTTCTCACACCGTTTTCTATGGAATTCTCGACTGCCTTTCTTACTAACTCACCCTCTCTTAACAATCCGAAATGTTCAAGCAACATTGCGGCAGACAGAATCTGAGCCACCGGATTAGCTATATTTTTGCCGGCAGCTTCAGGCCATGAGCCATGGATCGGTTCGAAAAGCGGTGTTTTAGATCCCAAAGATGCAGAGGGTAGCAGCCCCATAGAGCCTGTTATAACACTTGCCTCATCCGTCAATATATCTCCAAATGTGTTTTCAGTGACCATTACATCAAAAAAACGGGGATCTTGAACAATCCTCATGGCTGCATTATCAACAAACATATAGTCTGTTTTAACATCGGGGTAGCTTGATTCCATCTCTTTTGCCACCTTTCTCCACAATCGGCTTGAAGCCAAAACATTGGCTTTATCAACCACAGTTAGATGATTCTTTCGTTTTCTTGCAAGATTAAAGGCTATATCAAGTATACGTTCAACCTCAAATTTATGATAGATGTTTGTGTCATACGCCATCTCCTCTCCTTCACCTTTCTCTCCAAAATACATTCCTCCGGTGAGCTCCCTGACACACACGAAATCACTTCCCTCGATCACATTATTTTTCAAAGGGCTTCTTTCTAAAAGGGAATCAAATGTTGAAATCGGACGTATGTTTGCATAGAGATCCAGTTCTTTCCTCATTTTAAGTAATCCCTGTTCTGGACGAACCGGAGAGGAGGGATTATTGTCATATTTTGGATCTCCAACCGCTGAAAATAAAACAGCATCCGATTCAATACAAAGTCTTAATGTTTGGTCCGGGAAAGGAGAACCTGTTGCATCTATCGCAGAAGCACCTATCAATCCAAATCTGAAACTAAATTCGTGATTGAATCTTTTAGCAACACTTTCCAATACTTTTATTCCCTGGCGGGATATTTCCGGACCGATTCCGTCGCCCGGCAACACTGCTATGGCAAGTTCCATCAATTTCTTTGTTTTTCAAACTTTTCAATATCTTCCTTATCCCGCAACAGATATTCAATATCATCGAGCCCATTCATCAAACACTCTTTCTTGTATGGGTTGATATCAAATTCCTGAGACTCCCCTGTTCTTAATATGGTTATTTTTTGAGCAGGCAAATCTATCTCAATCTCCGTTGATGGATCTTCTCCTATCCTTTGAAAAAGTTTTGCAAGGAATTCATCCGTAACCACCACCGGCAAGACGAAATTATTCAATTCATTATTTTTATGGATGTCGGCAAAAAAACTTGACACAACAGCTCTGAACCCATAGTCAGAGATTGCCCAGGCAGCATGCTCGCGACTTGAACCACACCCGAAATTTTTTCCGGCCACAAGAATGTTTCCTTTAAAGCGAGGGTCGTTCAATACAAAATCCGACTTTGGATTATTATTTTCATCATATCTCCAGTCACGGAATAGATTCTCTCCGAAACCCTCCCTTGTTGTTGCCTTGAGGAACCTGGCAGGGATAATCTGATCTGTGTCAACATTCTCTATGGGAAGAGGTACAGCAGTTGAAACAAGTATATTAAATTTTTCTTTCATCATTCATAAGTTTACGAGGATCGGTTATCTCTCCCGTGAGGGCGGCTGCGGCAGCCACAAGTGGTCCGGCAAGTATGGTTCGGGCACCGGGACCCTGTCTTCCCTCAAAATTCCTATTGGTGGTTGACACACATAATTTTCCTGCAGGCACCTTGTCTTCATTCATAGCAAGGCAAGCGGAACATCCGGGTTCACGTATCTCAAAACCTGCCTCTTCCAATATTTTGTCGAGGCCCTCTTCTTTAATTTGACTCAACACGGCACGTGAACCGGGCACCAGCCATGCCACCACACCGGCATTTTTCTTTCTTCCTTTCGCCAAAGATGCAAACTGCCGGAAATCTTCAATTCGACCATTGGTGCAACTGCCAAGGAATACATAATCTACAGGATATCCCTGAAGTGACTGACCCTCGTTGAATTTCATATATTCAAGCGCCTTGAGGTAAGACTTCCTTGAAATAGCATCGGCCGGAGCCTGCGGAACATTCTCCGAAATACCTATTCCCATACCGGGATTGGTGCCAAAAGTTATTCTCGGCTCTATTTCCGCAGCATCAAATGATATTTCCCTGTCAAACACAGCATCCGGATCCGAAGGCAAAGTCTTCCAATAATCAATCAATTTATCCTTATCCTGAATACTTTTCCACAACGGACGCTTGCTTATATAGTCGTATGTAGTGGCATCAGGTGCTATCATACCCCCACGTGCGCCCATCTCTATTGAGAGATTACACAATGTCATTCTCCCCTCCATCGATAAATCCCTCACAACTTCACCTGCATACTCTATAAAGTAGCCGGTGGCACCTCCGGTGCCAAGCTTTGAGATAAGGAAAAGTGCAACATCTTTGGCTGTGACACCCTCTTTCAATTTCCCGTTGATATTTATACGCATTGACTTGGGTTTGGGTTGCATTATACATTGAGTGGCAAGAACCATCTCAATCTCGCTTGTGCCTATACCAAATGCTATGGCTCCCAGTGCCCCATGAGTTGAAGTGTGGCTGTCGCCACAAACAATTGTCATCCCGGGAAGGGTGAGCCCTTGTTCTGGACCTATCACATGGATAATTCCGTTTCTTTCGCTACCAATAGGAAATATTTCAAGTCCGAACTCCTCGGCATTCTTATAAAGAGTTTCAACCGGGATCCTTGACGATGGCTCTGCAATCGGTTGGTCCTGATTAAGAGTCGGTATGTTGTGATCGGGAGCACACACGGTTTTTTCAGGTCGAAAAACATTTATTCCCCGTTTCCTCAATCCGTCAAAAGCCTGAGGGCTTGTGACTTCATGACAAAAATGACGGTCGATATAAAGCTGGTCGAGTCCACCGGGAATCTTTTTAACTACATGGGAATCCCATACCTTGTCGAGCAACGTTTTTCCCATTATCTCACAAATTTATTTATAGCATCAATAAAAGCCTCGGCACTTGCTGCAACTATGTCGGTGTTTGCCGAGAAACCGTAATAGCTGTTACCTTCATATTCTACTGTCATGTGCACTTTCCCCACATCGTTACTACCCTTGTTAATTGCCTGAATCAGGAATTCCTTGAGAAGCATTTTACGATGAATTATCTGTTTTATCGCATTGATGGCAGCATCCACAGGACCATTGCCGGTGGAGCAAGCCTCAAACTTTTCCCCTGCTATATCCAGCCCCACGCTGGCTACTGAGTGAATTCCCACTCCGCTTGTGACCTGCAGAAAGGCTAACTTTATTCTTCGCTTTGAAGCATGGTGCTGACCGGCCAGCATCATGATGTCGTCATCATTAATCTCTTTTTTACGGTCGGCAAGTTTAAGGAATGATTCATAAGCTTTATCGAGAGCATCTTTGTCCATGTCAATTCCGAGTACATGCAGGCGGTGTTTCAATGCAGCTCGGCCACTTCTTGCTGTCAGCAATATCGAGTTCTCGTCAACACCAACCTCCTTGGGATCAATTATCTCATAGCTCTCCCTGTTTTTAAGCACGCCGTCTTGATGGATTCCCGATGAATGAGCGAACGCGTTCCTTCCCACAATAGCCTTGTTGGGCTGAACTGGCATATTCATCAGGCTTGACACCATTCTACTAATGCCATAAAGGTGTGTTGTGTTTATATTCGATTCAAGGTGAAGTTCCTTGTGGCTCCTGCATGTCATCACCACCTCCTCAAGCGAAGTGTTTCCTGCCCGTTCTCCGATACCGTTTATAGTCACCTCTGCCTGTCGGGCACCATTTCTGAGAGCAGCCATGGTGTTTGCCGTGGCCATACCCAGGTCGTTATGGCAATGGCAGGCTATAGTGATTTTGTCGATACCCTTCACATTTTCCATCAGATAACGTATCTTTTCACCGAATTCCCACGGGAGGCAATAGCCTGTGGTATCCGGGATATTAACCACAGTAGCTCCGGCCTTTATTACAGCCTCCACCACTCTGGCAAGATATTCATTGTCTGTGCGTCCAGCATCTTCTGCATAGAACTGAACATCCTCCACAAAGCTCTTGGCAAATTTCACACATGCCACCGCCCTCTCCAAAATGTCTTCCCTGGTAGAGTTGAATTTATATTTTATATGATAGTCGGATGTACCTATTCCTGTGTGAATCCTTTTGTGCTTGGCATATTTCAATGCCTCGGCTGCCACTTTTATGTCATTTTCAACCGCACGGGTCAAGGCGCAAATCACAGGCCATGTCACAGCCTTAGAAATATCCACTACCGAATTGAAATCACCGGGACTTGAAACGGGGAATCCGGCCTCTATAACATCAACACCGAGTTCTTCAAGTGCCTTTGCCACTTCAATTTTCTCCACAGTGTTCAATTGGCATCCGGGCACCTGCTCTCCGTCACGCAACGTTGTGTCGAAAATAAATATTTTGTCGTTTGTTTCTATCATCTGCTTGCAATTTGAAATCAATCTATAGATTTTCCTGTTTTTAGTCGGAAGTTTTATCAATAATTTTATTATTGCCTTAAAAATTAAACTATTAACACTTAAATTATGACGACTCAGAGGTTTGATGTCCATTTAATAGCAGATTGCTAAATTAATCATGATTCATGATATAGACAACCATATTGCCACTTGAAGTCTTAATAATTATTATTCATAAGAAAATTAGTGCAAATTTATTTGTCTGTCTTCGTAATACAAAGTATTTTTGCAAAAAATAAGTCGTAAAATATAGTTTTACGACATAAAATTCATTTTTCATGAAAATTCCACTAAGAAGCGACACGACAACCCGGGGTCGAAGAATGGCAGGTGCCAGGGCTCTTTGGCGTGCAAACGGCATGAAAGAGGAGCAGATCGGCAAGCCGGTGATTGCTGTCGTTAATTCATTCACCCAGTTTGTCCCGGGACATGCCCATCTGCATGAAGCAGGTCAGTTGATCAAGAGGGAAATTGAAAAGGAAGGTTGCTTCGCCGCGGAATTCAACACCATTGCAATCGACGATGGGATCGCGATGGGACATGATGGAATGCTATACTCCCTCCCTTCAAGGGAACTCATTGCCGACAGCATCGAATATATGGTCAACGCGCACAAGGCTGATGCAATGATTTGCATCTCCAACTGCGACAAGATTACACCCGGCATGCTGATGGCAGCCATGAGACTTAATATACCGGCTGTTTTCGTTTCGGGTGGTCCGATGGAAGCGGGAAGAATAGACAACAAGGAGATAGACCTGATTGATATAATGATTGAGTCGGCCGACAATTCGGTTAGCGACGAGAGGGTTAGAGACTTGGAAAGATATGGCTGCCCCACATGCGGTTCCTGTTCCGGAATGTTCACTGCAAACTCGATGAATTCACTCACCGAGGCTCTCGGCCTCTCATTGCCGGGTAACGGCACCATCCTTGCAACTCATGAAAACAGACTCAATCTTTTCCGTAAGGCTGCCCGTCAGATTGTGGAAAACACTTTCAAGTATTATCGGGACGGAGATGAGTCGGTTCTTCCAAGAAACATAGCGACGCGAGAAGCAATGTGCAATGCCATGGCTCTTGACATCGCCATGGGCGGTTCCACCAACACCGTTCTTCACCTTCTGGCAGTTGCCAACGAAGGGGGAATAGATTTCAAACTTGATGATATAGACTCCCTGTCAAGACAGACACCCGTTTTGTGTAAGGTGGCACCGAACTCACACTGGCATATTCAGGATGTTAACCGGGCAGGAGGAATTCTTTCAATTATGAAAGAACTTGCCAAAAAAGATCTATTACACACAAACGCAAAAAGAGCCGACGGGCAGACATTGGGTGAGGCAATCGAGAAATGGGGTCTTGGGCAACACGGCTTTTCAGAGGAAGCCCTCGAACTTTGGCTTAGTGCACCTTGCAATAAGATAAACCTTAAGGCAGGAAGTCAGAATTCAAAATATAAAGATGCCGACACCGACCGTGAAAAGGGATGCATCCGGAATTATGAACATGCCTATCTCAAGGATGGGGGTCTTGCAGTGCTGAAAGGTAATATCGCACCTGACGGATGTGTCGTGAAGACTGCAGGAGTTGATGAAAAAATCCTGAAATTTACCGGACCGGCAAAAGTCTTTCATTCCCAGGAAGCTGCGGTGGATGGAATCTTGAATGATCAGGTGAAGTCAGGCGATGTGGTGGTGATTTCTTTCGAAGGTCCCAAGGGTGGGCCCGGCATGCAAGAGATGTTGTATCCCACCAGTTATATTAAATCAAAACATTTAGGAAAAGAATGTGCCTTGATAACCGATGGAAGATTTTCAGGAGGCACTTCAGGTCTGTCAATCGGACACATATCACCGGAGGCGGCAGCCGGCGGTCCGATAGGTTTGCTTAAAGATGGCGATATAATTGAGATTGACATACCTGCAAGGACAATCAATGCCAAAATCTCGCCTCAAGAATTTGCAGAAAGAAGAAAAGAGGAAGAAAAAAGAGGAAGGGAAGCTTTCACTCCCAAAGGAAGAGACCGCAAGATATCCAATGCATTGAAAGCTTATTCCTCAATGGTTACTTCTGCCGATAAGGGAGGGGTTAGAAAACCAATGTAAATATTTAGAATTATGTCAGAGACAATAACCGGGAGTGAGGCTCTTCTACGCTCACTGTTAAAAGAAAATGTCGACACCGTTTTCGGTTATCCCGGAGGAACGATAATGCCACTGTATGATGCCATTTATGATCATCAGAAAGACCTAAACCACATCTTGACACGTCATGAGCAAGGAGCAATCCATGCAGCTGAGGGATACGCACGAGCCACCGGACGTCCGGGAGTAATAATAGTGACTTCAGGACCCGGAGCTTCAAATTTAGTTACGGGCATTGCAGATGCATATATGGATTCCACTCCACTTGTGATAATCGCAGGACAGGTGAGCACCCGGGTGCTTGGCAGCGACGCTTTCCAGGAAACAGATTTCATCGACATGACCAATCCCCTCACCAAATGGGGAATTCAAGTTAGATATGCAGAAGAGATTCCCGGAATTATCGCAAGGGCTTTTTATATTGCAAACAGCGGTCGTCCCGGACCTGTGGTGATTGACCTTCCCCGTGATGTACAGGTGGGTAAAATGGAATGGAAGGGATATGAACACTGTAATTTTATCCGCACTTATGAGGGACGTCCGAAAATCGAAAAGAAAACAATAGAGGAGGCAGCCGGGCTTATAAATGCTGCTGAGAAACCTTTGATTCTTGCAGGTAGAGGAGTCGAAGTTTCAGGCGCCGAAGACTTGGTTAAAGAACTGGCGGAAAAGGCTGAGATTCCGGTCGCCTCAACTTTATTGGGTCTCTCAGTGCTTCCTTCCGACCATAAGCTTAACAAAGGAATGGTGGGAATGCACGGCAATATAGGGGCAAATATTGCAACAAATAAAGCCGATGTCATCCTTGGAGTTGGGTTAAGGTTTGACGACAGGGTCACAGGAGATGTGAAAGCTTATGCACCGGATGCCAAAATTATTCATATTGACATAGACGCATCTGAAATCGGAAGGACAATTAAACCGGATTTGTCGGTTCACGCTGATGCGAGTGATGCAATTAAAGCTATATTACCTCTGATTAAGGAGGCACGTCATCCCGAATGGCTAAAACTTTTCAAAAAATATGATGAGATCGAGACTCGTAAAGTCAAAAATCCTGTTTTAAATCCGCCCGATGGTTCTCTGATGAGAATGGCTGAAGTGGTGAAAAAAACTTCAGACTTAGCCGGCAAAAATGCTATCCTTGTAACGGATGTTGGGCAGAACCAGATGATATCGGTTAGATATTTTCAATTCTTTTCACACCGGAGCGTCATCACATCGGGAGGACTCGGCACAATGGGATTCGGTATTCCGGCTGCTATAGGGGCAAAGATAGGCTGTCAGGACAGAACGGTGTGTCTTTTCTGTGGTGACGGAGGCTTCCAAATGACAATGCAGGAGTTGGGAACCATCATGCAATATGGAGTGAATGTTAAAATCGTCATTCTTAACAATAATTTCCTCGGCAATGTGCGCCAATGGCAACAATTGTTTTTTAACAGAAGATATTCACAGACGCCGATGTTAAATCCGGATTTTAAAACCATAGCAGACGCCTATGGCATTGAGGCTGAAGACGTGATGACCCGCGAGGAACTTCAGGGAGCCTTGCATCGCATGATGAAAAGCAACAAGGCATATATCCTAAACGTTAATATAGATCCTTATGAAATGGTGTTCCCCATGGTGGCACCGGGAAGACCGATAGATGAAATAATGCTTGATGAAAAAGAAATGCTTGACGTTGATTAATGAACCGGGAGATTATGCAAGAAAAAAAACTATACACAATAACCATATTTTCAGAGAATAACGTCGGCATACTCAATCTTATATCGATTGTTTACACACGCCGTTTCATCAATATAGAAGGAATTTCAGCCAGCACAACCTCTATTCCTGGCATTTACAAGACCACAGTTCTTTCATACAGCGACCGTGAAACGATGGAAAAGGTGAAGAGCCAGATTGAAAAGGCAATATATGTTGTCAAGGCCTTCCTTTATACCGACGACGAGATTATTTTCCAAGAAGTTGCGCTTTACAAAGTGCCCACCAAACAGATGTTTAAAAGAAACAATCTTGAGAATATTATCAGGACTTACAACGCAAGGATTCTTGACATCACCCCAGATTTTATTGTGATTGAAAAAACAGGTCACTATAATGAAACAGAGATGTTGTTCAAGGAATTGAAGTCCTATGATATAAAACAATTCGTCAGGTCGGGAAGGGTATGCGTGACTAAGGATCCGGTAGAGCATCTGGATGCGTATCTTGCAAAACGAGACAAAGATTTTGCTAAAATGTTGGGAACCAAAAAAGCTGACAAATCAAAATAAGAAATTTTAATAAAATAATAATAAGATGGCAAAACTGAATTTTGGCGGTGTTGAAGAAACCGTCATCACAAGAGAAGAATTTCCATTGGAAAAAGCCAAGGAGATTTTGAAAGATGAAACAATTGCGGTGATAGGATACGGTGTGCAGGGTCCGGGTCAAAGCATGAATCTCAGAGACAACGGTTTCAATGTGATTGTGGGACAACGAGAGGGTAAAACCTACGACAAGGCGGTTAAAGACGGATGGGTACCCGGAAAGACTTTGTTCAGCATTGAAGAGGCTTGCGAAAAAGGCACAATTATAATGTGTCTGCTTTCCGATGCTGCCGTGATATCGGTATGGCCGAAAATCAAAAAATATATGACAGCCGGCAAAGCCCTATATTTCTCACATGGGTTTGCAATCACATGGAACGACCGTACCGGGGTGGTTCCTCCAAAAGATATAGACGTAATCATGGTTGCGCCAAAAGGCTCCGGCACTTCACTCCGCACAATGTTTGTGGAAGGACGAGGTTTGAATTCCTCTTTCGCAATTTATCAGGATTATACCGGCAAAGCTCTTGAACGGACTCTTGCACTCGGAATTGGAATCGGGTCGGGCTATCTTTTTGAGACAACTTTCCAAAGGGAAGCAGTCAGCGACCTCACCGGAGAGAGAGGATCTCTCATGGGTGCTATCCAAGGGTTGCTCTTAGCCCAGTATGAAGTGCTACGCGAGAATGGACACAGTCCCTCCGAGGCTTTTAATGAAACTGTTGAGGAACTAACCCAATCCCTTATGCCTTTGTTCGCCCAAAAAGGAATGGACTGGATGTATGCCAACTGTTCGACAACTGCCCAGAGAGGCGCGCTTGACTGGATGGGGCCATTTCATGACGCAGTGAAACCTGTTGTTGAGAAACTTTATGACAGCGTGAAAAGAGGTGACGAGGCTCAAAGATCTATCGACTCAAATTCACAACCCGACTATAGGGAAAAACTTGAAAAAGAACTCAAGGAACTTAGAGAGAGTGAAATGTGGCAGGCAGGTGCCACTGTTAGAAAACTTCGTCCTGAAGAAAACTAATATAGTTGCTTCGTCATAAGTGCAAAAAATCCGGGCAGGTAACATTTATATTGTTCCTGCCCGGATATTATTATCTGATAAGATATCTCGTCAACTTTCGTTTCCAAGTTCCAAGGTCTTGGAATAGGTGCCGATTTCAGGTGCACCCTCAGGCAAGTCTTCTTCAGATGCCACTAACTCTAATTGATATTCACATACGAAGGTTGTTATCGGACTCCCTTCTTGAAGCACGTATCCGGAAAATCCTAAAGTGTGAGGTCCCGGTGTGATACCCTCTGTTGAGAAAGTGGTGACAAATGGCTCTTCCGGATCCGGAATCATAGGGATTCCGTCAAAATAAACAATCACGTTCTGGACACCCGAATTCTTGCCGTTAAGAGAAATCGCAGAGAATTCTTCTATCGTCACATCTTCTCCGGCAACAGTGTAGAAATCGTTGTTGAAAAAGGTCACTCCTGAAAGAGTTAACTTGAAATCAACTTTCGGTAGATCATCATCGCTTGTGCAGGCACTCATAAATGCCAAAGGAAGAAAAGCTAAAAGATAGATTAGTTTTTTCATACCGTTCAAATTAATAAAGGATTAGAATAATTTATTCAACACCTTTTTTAACGTAAAACAAAATCATTTATTATTTCATTCCAATTGTGAAAGAATTGAAAGCAACTGTTCTCCTAATCCGATAGTATATCCGGTTGATACCCAAACGATGCGGTTGAAGGAATCGGCCACAACGAATATCGGGTAATCCGGGTTGTCAAGATGAAGGCTTGAAGCAATCTCCTTGGCAGAGACATTATCATTGTCAACACCGAAAATCACGTTTTCCGGTAAGTTCGGGAAACGAGAGGCATCAAACCGGTCGGCTTTCTGTTGGGAATCAAACAGGAGAATTATCTTCCTTCCATCCTTTTCCAAACCTTTCCCGGCTGCAGAAATATCATTTAAGGCATGTTCTGACGGTTCATGGTTTGGCTGAAGCAACCCGACAACATAATAACCTCGTCCTGCAGCCGCCAGAAGACTTTGATCCGTGTCTGTGGCAGTGTCATGATAAATGTTTTCCGCATTAAGGGAGCCTATAACAGAAATTTTACTATCATCTTTTCTTACAACCAGTGGCACATTAACGGTGTCACCGGGAATAACATTAAAGAAAACACTTCTTGACAACACAGTGCCATCTGCAAGGCGTTGACCCGATGTTAGAACGTATTGGCCACCCTCCAATTGTTGCGGTTCCGCAAACATAACTGAGAATGGTGTGTTTTCATCAAATTCAAGCAATTGAGGCTTCCCGTCTGATATTTTTGAAATTGTGAATTGAGAGTAGTAAACCGGATCAGTAATGTAGCCTTTCGGTTCAAAAGTCAAAGAAACCCACCCCTTTTTCGTTGCTTTCTGCTCTGATGCAGAGTCATCGAAATCAACATTTATCCATTCACCGTTATCGTTCATCAACTGCACATTCCCGGTCACAGGATCCTTACGTGCCGGAAGACCGGCAGTTCTTGCCACCGCCACATAGAACATATCCCTGCCGAGAGCGTCTGTAGCACGATGATTCCAAACAGCCACCGGACTCATTCTTAATCCCTGGGGGTTTTCATCAGATACGATCTGAATATTTCGTCCTATCCATTCTTTTATAAGACGGGGATTTTTCTTTAATAGCTCCAATGAATCCGCACCAAATCCATCCTTTATTACAGACCTCCAGTTTCTGATAAACTCATTTTCAATACGAGGATTAAGCACATAACTGTCATAGACATTTTTTTTGTCTGAAATTTTCTCTCCGATGGCTGCATCTGAAACCGAGACTCTGTTATTGACATGATCCAATACAGTCTCAACAGGTATATCACGTCGGTCTTTTTCTGAAACTGCAGCAAGAAGATCGATTATAACCACTCTCTCTTCAGGTTTGCTATCATTAATCAGTTTAACCAGATTATTATGATTTCCACGTGACTCTGTCAGGATTTTCACAGTTTTTTTCTCGTCTGTCGACCATTTGTCTGCCAAACTTCGAGCTTCATCCTCAGATATGAATGTTGAAGTATAGGAGTTCCTTATAGAATCCTCATGTGCTTTTCTCCGATCGTTTTCCTCACGTTGGCTTTCGCTCACCACAACCGGTTTGTTTGAAGATTTTGGAGGAACTATATCTAATTCTATTTCTCCGATAAAATCACCGTTTTTATCAAGAACAACTGTCAGGGGTTTATCTATTGAGTATTCGCCTGCCCTCCCTTTAGACATTCCGAAATTGTTTCCGTCGGTTGCCCAAACAAGCATGTCGCCTAAACCTGAATTCAGGAATGTACGTCCGTTGGAATCAGATTTTTTTGTAACCGCAGGATAAAATTCTGAATAATTGTAAATACAGAAATTCACTGTGGCATCACCCACCGGGTTTCCATTTTTATCAACAATCAGAACCGGAAGCTGTGCCACCGGAGCATAATTTTCAGTTACATTGATTCTGGTCAGTCGCGGTTGGACCAACAAAATCTCCTCCTCTCCATTATAATCACCGGAAACATTGGTTGACATCAACAACCCTCGTGAAGCCGGGGCGTTAAACCAGCCGAGATTAAGCACCGGCTCCGGCTCACAAGCTCCAAGAAAATACCATTTACCGTTAGCCCAAGCTTCTACCCAGGCATGATTGTCGTCTGTATGAGCCCAGCGGGGGGTATAGATCTGCCTTGCCGGAATCCCCACGGAACGTAATGCAGCAACTGTGAACGTGGATTCCTCCCCACATCTGCCAATAGCCTGACTCAATGATGAAAGAGGCGAGGAAGTTCTTGCATCAGAGGGTTGGTAGGTGACTTTCTCATGGCACCAGTGGTTCACCTCGAGAATCGCATCCTCCATGCTCAGACCTTTTACTCTGTCTTTCAACTCCTCGAAAAACACTTCCCTGGAATTATCCAGATTTTCGTTATTAACCCGCACAGGCAAAACGAAATGTAGAAATTCTCTGTCGGGCACAATTTTCCCCCACGGCATCTCTTCACGAGCCTTGAAAGAAACATCAATATTGTCAAGATAGAATTGTTCCGGATAGTCTGTTCTGTCCGGTAAACTTAAAGTCGACAACAAAAAATCAGCCGCCTCTTTTTTATCCAATGCGTTCAACTGAAGAGAACAGGCTACAAGTATGAATGGCAGTATCTTTTTCATTTCATAACTTCATTAAAAATTTTTCTACAATCTCAGGGGCAGTCCCGCTAATATGATATTCTTCACCGGGGGTTTTACCCATCATGACTTCTTCACGACGAAACCTCATGACACTCTCGGTCTTTTTGCTGGCACTGGAATGAAGTGCATTTACTCCCGTTTCTTTCACAATTCTCAAACAATTGTCAGGATTAACGCCACTGCCGGCCATTACAACCAAACGTCCGTCAGAATAACCCACTATCTTTTTCAATGCCGGGATTCCAATCTCCGCGGTCTGTGCCATACCTGATGTGAGAAGCGTGTCGCATCCTAAATTAATGATTGCATCTAACGCCTCTTCCATATCTCGGGCAACATCAAAGGCTCGATGGAAAGTCACATTGATTTTTCTGCCAATTTTTTCTGAGGCCTTTTTCACACTTCCCATAAGTTTCCGCATGGCTACGGTGTCGACGTCTCCATCTGGAGTTAGCACACCGGTGACAATACCTGTGGCACCGTTTGAAATTGCTATTTCAATATCATCGCACATAAGGTTTATTTCATCTTTATTATATACGAAATCTCCGGGCCTTGGGCGGATAAGAACATTTATTTCAGGCATTCCGGTTGTTGATGCCGCTTTTATCAAACCAAGAGAGGGAGTGAGTCCACCTTCACCAAGTCCTGTGCATAATTCTATTCTATTTGCACCTCCCTTTTTGGCAGCTATCACACTGTTGATGTCTCCACAGCAAATTTCAAGTATCATAACAGATGAGTTACCCTACTATTTTACATTCAATCACATAGTCAATGCCTTCGGGAATAGTTTCGGGAAGAAGAACAATGTGGTCGCCGGCTTTTGTGAATTTAATCTTCTTACCGGAAACAAATTCTTTCGCATCGGAAATCTTTACATTGTCAGGAAGCACGATGGCATTTGATTCGGGAGTTAACACATGCACGAACAACCTATCTCCCTTTCTTGTGGATGTGCCCCATGTTTGAGCAGGGAACGGACTTCCCTGTGTTCCATATATTGTCTCACCATAAACGTTGAGCCACTCGCCCATATCTTTTAAACGTGAAAGAGCCGTTGCAGGCAGTTCGCCGTTAGGTTGAGGGCCGATATTCAACAGTAAGTTTGCACCAAGTCCGGCTGTCTTAACCAACTGGTTGATTAGAGTCGGCGTGTCTTTATAATCCTGGTCTTTTATTTTATATCCCCACATTCCGTTCATGGTGTTGCAAGTTTCCAGCGGGAGGGTGCTTATGTCTTGGCCCGATAGTCCGTAATGATTTTCTCCCGGAAGATCTCTTTCAAAAATCTGTATATCCTCACCCTCAAAAGGAACCTGATGATGGTTGTTTCCCACCAGACAACCCGGTTGAAGGTTATGTATTAGCTCATATTGCTCCGGCAGATGCCAGTTGAAAGGAGTTGCATCTTGATCGTGATCCCACCATCCGTCAAACCATATTGCCCTAATTGGGCCATAGTTGGTTAGCAACTCTGTGAGTTGGTTGTTCATAAATGAGTAATAGGAATCCCAATCTGCTTTTGAGGCATCCCTGCC
This sequence comes from Muribaculaceae bacterium, assembly GCA_022509225.1. Taxonomy (GTDB): domain Bacteria; phylum Bacteroidota; class Bacteroidia; order Bacteroidales; family Muribaculaceae; genus Lepagella. Next base: position 931 of record JAFLTM010000028.1, on the reverse strand, counting down.
TGTGTCGTGACCAGTTCGCCCCTGAGGATAATCATCACGTGTCCAATCAAGATGAGAATAGTAAAAATGAAGGGCTATCCCCTGTTTCTCACATTCTTCAGCAAGTTCTTTCAAGATATCGCGTTTAAACGGGGTTGCATCAACAATGTCATAGTCGCTGTAAGCGGTGTCGAACATTGAAAAGCCGTCGTGATGCCTGCTCGTTATACATATATACTTGGCCCCTGCATCCTTTATGGCTTTCACCCATTCCTCTGCATTGAAATCAATGGGATAAAAGGCTTTAGCCGCTTTGCTATATTCATCGGCGTTCAGACCATAATTCAAATACCATTCTCCTTGACCAAAAAGGCTATAGATACCCCAATGCAGGAATATTCCAAATCGATCGTTGGCAAAATCTTCCCGCGACTTAAGATTTTCAGCCGTCGGAACATAGGCGAAAGATGAAATGCTCACCGACAAGATCGCCAAAAATGAAAGCATAAGTTTTTTCATGATGTATTTTTTAGGTTGTGATCTATATTTTTTCAGTAGGTTTTAACAATTGTATAACCTGCTTCTCTAAGTTTCTTCTTGATTTGGGCTACGTGTTCATGATTACGTGTTTCCATCTCGATGTGGAGTTGGCAACTATTTATATCGGTGAAACATGAATTTCTTTCATGAATTACCGAAATCACATTTCCACCAAGTTCAGAAATGATTCGGGATATATCATGGAGAGGACCCGGACGGTCAGGGAGGTCAAAAGTGAGAGCCACCACCCGTCCGCTTTTCACCAGACCTCTGGTTATTGCCCGATTCAAGATGTTGACATCGATATTTCCCCCCGATAAAAGGCAAACCACCTTTTTCCCTTCCACGGGCAGCGTGTTGAACATCACGGCAGCCACAGCAACCGCACCTGACCCTTCAGAAACCATCTTCT
>JAFLTM010000027.1 GCA_022509225.1 Muribaculaceae bacterium | reverse complement strand
CTTTTCCATATCCTATAAAAAAAGCCGCTCGTAAGCGGCCTATTCCCTGCAAGAAAGCAGGGCGTTGCTTTTCTTTTGCAAAGATAAATGTTTTTATAATTTCTTCCAAGCTTCAAAAATCATTTTTATGTCATTTCAATCACTGAAAAGATTATAAATGAATGAAGGGTTTGGTGATTGATTCTTTTAATTCCGATAGTGCACCATTGGCATTAAGGGAGGCTAAGACAATTTCATTTAGCTATTGCGAGATAGGTGTAACGCTTTACTGCATTTGATTTGCTGAACATGATTATATCTGTTGGATGAAATTAATTAAAAAAAAGGATAAGTTTCGGATATTCAATTACAAATAAATGTAAAAATAACTGACGTAAAAAGATAATTATTTAAAAGATTTATTCTTTTATTATTCATTTCTCCAATCAGAAATCAAATGTAAAATATTATCTAATTCAGTCCGTTATTAAATATTATCCTAATTCATCCAATTCCCTTATGTATTTATACTTATAAAAAGTTTGCGGACATTACATTCGAGAAATGAGATTGATGAGAATGAGTATAGAATGGCATACCCCAGACTTCAAACCGGTCATTTGCAGTTTGGAAAGTTAGAAATGCTTCATCGTGTATACTCAATTCAAATTCCTCTTTCCAAGCATCATTTTTCCTGAGATGTGACCCTTTCGGTTCAATGAATATTTGAATATTATCATATTCAGACTCCGTGCCTTTTTTTCGTAAAAAAAGAACAAAATCCGGCTCGGTTGGAGCACCGTCTTTGAAAGCATATATCTTTAATTTTTTATAGTTGCGTAACAAATATACTTCATCATATTTTTCACGCAATTTGTTTTCTATCGACTCGATATAGCGGATGAGGTATTTTTCTTCTTCTGTTCCAAAATTATCTTCATATCCGTACCAGTCTGCTGTTGAGAGGTCATAGCGTAAGAATGGGTTAGTTGTTTCTTTCATTGAAACACCATCTTCCTTATTTACTCCTTTGGAAACTTTATAAACGTGATCGTGGAAAACATCTCGAACTTGCTTCGGTATAAATTTCTTACTGCCTCGTGTACCTATACCGCCACGAGTAAGTTTCGGCTCAATTTCTCTCAACACCTCAACAACTATAAACAATTTATCTTTTTGTGTCAGATTATCCAATATGTCTTCCCGGCCATACACCGTAACATTGATGTTGGCGAGATAATCCGGACTCTCGATAAATTGTTTTATTGATTCCAAATTCGGAAAAATTTCGTGTAATTCTTGGAATTTCAATCCATCAAATTTATTTATGGCCGCGCGTAAAACGTGCTTTCCGAAATCTTTCAATTTGAATTTTCTTGACCTCACATTTGCTGACTCAGTCGTTGTTGCTTTTGAGAAAATCTTACTGGTTATTATTTCGCCCGTACTGATTTTAACAGGATAGTCATTTGTTAAAATATTCTCCCCGATATTTGTTAAATCTTCATTTATCAAATATACTTCCTGTTCATTGGCGAAAACATAACCCTCTGTATATAGTCGAGTTTTCTTGAAGCTATCCTTTAACTTTTCTACAACTGTCGTGCTTTGACTGTCAATAATACCGGTTTGTGCAAGGGCACTATTCAATTCTTGTATATAGCGTGGATTATGTGCGCTATGATATGAAAGTGTTTCGAGATGTCGGAGCGGATTGTTCAAATCTTCGTCAAACTTACGTTTGGTAGCATATTCGCTTCGAGGTTTTGGCGTACCGTAAACTACCGCTCCTTCATGCGCTCCAGTTGGTTCGGAGCTACTTTCAGTATTTGAAGTTTGCGTCGTCGTTTCTGCTTTATCTGTAAAAGGTAAATATCGGGCACCACGACCTATCAACTGCGCTTCGCTGTTGGTCGTGGCTCCGACTGTGCCGCTCCTTGCGTCGCGTGTATCATACAAACGCACGATGTCGAAAAGGTTAAGAACATCCCAACCTTCGTTTAGCATATCTACGGCAAACACCGCGCGAAATTCATTATCTTTATCTTCGAGAGAGTTAAGATATTGTTGTTTCTCGGCACTGATAGAACTGCCGTCAACCAACAGAAGATTATCCTCTTTGAAATCTTCCTGAATTTCGAGCAAAAGATTTTCGAGAGTTATTTCTTGCGCTTCAAAATATTTGAAAGCATCAAACACACCGTCTTTAGCATTGCTCTTAATCCTGCTCAATGTATCTACATTAAGATGCTTAATTGTCTCTACAAACTCATCGAAAAATTCTTTGTTTGCTTTAATAGTCTTTGATTTGAGCATTACGACCGGTTTAATATCCTGCCGTATCTGATTGCCGAGCTTTCTCCGAAACTGACTCATTATTACGGCTTGAATTGCTCGGTCGATGGGTTGCATATCACTTTGCAACACCGCTATATCTTTTGAATATCCGTCCTCACGGAACTTCTTCAGAGGATAGTCAAATATAACTTTATCTTTGTATTTATCGGCGATATTGGCATTTGCGAAATCTTCAGTGGCTGTAAATTCTAACAAAACATTTGCCGGATTAGCACGGAATATTCGCATAACGGTTGTTTCCCAGTCATCGCTCGGGTCTAAATCCTCAAGCTTCGCATCGTTGAATAAGCTCGGAGTCATATCTGACGAACCGCTCTTTGTCGCTGTATTAATGTGGTGCGCTTCGTCTGCGATAAGCACAACCTTTATATTTTTGAAATCGTCGTATGTAACGCCGTTTTCTTTGGGAGTGTTAAGGTCGCCATGCAACCCTTGAATTGTCTGCAAACAGAAATTTATTGCGTCGGGGTCGCTGTCTTGGAAATTATCTACTTGTTTAATCTCAACTCGTTTGTTATTTATCGTGATGGATTGATTAAACAAGTATTTTGATGAAGCCGTATTGAAAAAATTATCTTTCGTTTTTTCAATCACGTTTCCGCTATTTACGAAGAAAAGGAAATTTCTATAACCTTGTTCGTAAAGGTATAGAATGATACCACCCATTATCAAGGTTTTGCCGCTTCCCGTCGCCATGTGGAACAACAGTTGAGACTGCGGTGCTTTGCCCTCAAATTCGTTGTCCCAATACGAAAAAAAAGTATTGGAACGCATCTTTTTGATATGGACGTAATGGCATCATCGGGTTTAGCGAAGTCACAAAACTCGATGGCATTTCTACCTTTTCAATTTGCCGTTTTCCCAACTCCTCGCGGAGTGTAGCTTGCAGATTGTCACGTAGAAAATCATCAATACTGATATGCTGATTTTTTTTAGCCATACTTAATTGCTTTTGTCGTAAAATTCAGCGTTCAACTTTTTATCTTCATTGGAAACCTCAAACTCTTTGTTATTAATCTCCGATAAAGGAATATACAGAAAGTTCTTGTCGAGACATTCTATAAGGAAGAACTTTTGCTCATCAAGCGACAGTTCCTCAAACTCCTTAACATTCTCGTTAAAGGTTTTCGGCTCGACTTTCCATGAAAGGAACCCGCTCTCTTGAATATCGTCCCATATTCGTTTCAGTTCATCTGTGTTTTCAGCTTTCACAATTTCATCAATAAAGCGTTGATTGGCAATTGCAAGCTCGCAGTAAACAAAAGAACCGCCTCCTTGCCAATTATTCCTTTTTGAAATTCCTGATTGCTCGCCCTCAATTACTTTATTCATTCTACGACGCATAATATCGAGGTGCTTATCTAATTGTTCCACAAGAATAAAACACCTTCCCATTTTCATGCTTACTGCTCCGGTGGTTCCTGTTCCTCCAAAAAAATCAAGAACTAAATCGCCTTCGTTTGTATGTGCCCGAATAATACGTTCCAATAATTTTTCGGATTTTTGACCTTTTACCTCATCCTCCGGATTAAGCATTTTTGAAACGGTTTCTCCTGCAAATGATACAATAGCTATGCTATTTAGGTCATCATATTCATTTCCATTCCATACATCTTCTATGGGATATCTGTCTGAATTCCCTTCAGCAATTTGTTTATATTCTAATCTTGGAATATAATATTTATTAAATTCCATTTGTGAAGCATCTTTAGAATAGAAAAATATTGTATCGTGATTTCTTATCCAATTTTTATCGGCTGTTTTATAACCCGACAACCAACCTATTCTCCATATAATCTCTCTTTGGAAATTTTCTTCTCCAAATACTTCATCGAGAAGAACTTTTGCATAATGCGCTTGGTGATAATCTAATTGAACATATATGGCACCAGTAGGAGCCAAAAGTTTCTTGGCTAAAACAAGTCTATTTCGCATAAATGTAAGCCACGCCGACCGATTAAACTTATCATTATAGCCAAATGAATCATTACCTGTATTATATGGTGGGTCTATGTATATTAATTTAATTTTACTTTCATATTTCTTTAGCAATGAATGTAGAACAAGAAGATTATTACCCTTTATGATGTAATTATCTTGTGAGGAAACAGATGTAGGGGCATGGACGCTCTCTCTGTCATATCTTACAAAGTTTGTCAACACCTTAGGCTCGGTCAAGCGATTGATTTCGTCTGGCGCAAGTATTTCGTTCCAAAATACTTCGTTGCGTTTTGCATCTTCTTTCGTCTGTCCACCCTCAAGAACACAGTCCTTATACGGCCACGAAAGAACTACCTCACGACTTTCGGCTACGAAGTCTTCATCTTCGTTAGTCAAGCCAATTTTATTCTTAAACGATGTGTAGCTGTCAGGCAGAAACCGTTTGTTCATCACGAACTTCTGAAACCGCACTTTATCAAACACCAACACTCCGTCAACTTTCGTAAAGAAGTTGTTTTTTAGTCCTTCATGGGAGAGAAGCAGTTTAATTAAATCGGAGCGTAAAGCGAGAGCTGCTTCGACGATGGCATTCTTTAATAACTTTCCGTCCTCTGAACAATAGCGACTCTCCATTCGAAGGAGCTTCTCTAATTCGTGAAACAAATTAAGGTTATTCATATCAAAAAGGATTTAGGGCTCCAATAAAATTTATTACATGGTCAACAACTGTATATTTACATAAAAAAAGACGGGAGCCACTTACCAAGCTCATCCGCCTTCAGGGTCGTAGGATACCATTACAGTGGAATGAGCAATGGCAAACGACCCCGTGATGTATGAATACATAGACCCTGTATTTAGTAAGAACCAAATAACAAAGGCATATAAACATACCCAATGGACATTTACTATTGTCTCATCCTTGACTGTAAATTCAAAGTTTCCTACGTTTTGAAGGCCAAGGAATAAAACGTCGATAAACGCCTTTTTATGTTATTTTCTTCCTGATACCTTTATTGACCTCCTCTGAGGCAGCGATATCGGGAGTTGTAATGACAAATTTAAGAATAATTTAATAGGATTTATTCAATCACATCGTCAAATTTATCGGGTTGTAATTGGATTTTAAATTAAATATTACATTCTCAGAGGGTTTAAATAAATTATTTTAAAGATAAATATTTGATTTATTGATATTTGTATTAAGGATGTTATTCCGGATGAAACAAAGCTAAAAAATGATATTTCGGTAGGATTTTTTAAAAAATGAGATAAATAGCCTCTTTTTTGTAAATTTGCAATATATCAACCGTTCATGATTTCATTTGATTCTATCAATATCAACCTGCCTCAAATTGATTTTGAAAAAATTATTCTGTGGCTTGATGAGACTGCAGCCTCATTCCAGAAAATTATCGGAAAAATCAATTATATTTTTTGCGATGATGCCGAGATTTTAAGGATAAACCGTCAATTCTTAAATCACGATTATTTCACCGATATCATAACTTTTGATTATTCCCATAAAAAAAGAATAAGCGGAGATATAATAATATCCGTAGAAACCGTAAGCTCCAATTCAAAAAAATACGGAGAATCATACGAAAATGAATTACTTAGAGTCATAGTGCATGGTGTGCTACATTTGTGCGGCATAAAAGACAAAACTCCGGAAGAACGAATGGAAATGGAAAGGAATGAGAATACCGCATTACAACTCTGGCAGAAAATCAGTGAGCTGAAATGAATTTTGATTATGATGTAATAGTGATAGGTGCAGGTCATGCCGGATGTGAAGCCGCGGTGGCGTCGGCAAAGCTTGGTGTCTCCACGCTTCTAATAACCTCCGATCTGAACCGCGTTGCACAGATGTCTTGCAATCCTGCCATAGGAGGAATCGCCAAAGGTCAGATAGTGAGAGAAATCGATGCTTTAGGCGGCCAGATGGGTATTGTAACTGATTTGACAGCCATACAATTCCGTATGCTCAACCGTTCCAAAGGTCCCGCGGTGTGGTCGCCCCGTTCACAGTCCGACCGCACGAAATTTTCCAATCTCTGGCGCCACATTCTTGAAACAACACCCAATCTTGATCTTTTCCAGGATATGTGCACATCTATCAGGATTGCCGAACAGGAAGGAAAAAAGGGTATAGTAGGTGTAACAACCTCCCTGGGTTTCGAATTCAATGCAAAGAAAGTTATCCTCACCGCCGGCACTTTCTTAAACGGACTGATGCATTTCGGGGAGGTCAGGATTCCCGGGGGCAGGATCGCGGAATCAGCATCAAAAGGACTGTCAGATCAGCTTTCTTCATTAGGTTTTGAAGTGTTCCGCATGAAAACGGGCACGCCGGCAAGAATTGACGCCCGATCAATAGATTTCTCGCAAGTAGAAATCCAGACGGGTGACGATAAAACCGAGACAATCGCATCAAAACCGGGGGAGCCTGCAGGTCCGGCACTTCGACTTATGGAAAGGGATTTCCATAAGTTCTCCTTTCTTCCCGACGTTAAAAGAGAATTGAATCCGAGAGCCTGCTTTATTGTGCACACCACTTCAAAAGGTCATGAGATAATGAGGGAAAACCTTAATCTCTCCCCCTTGTACAACGGACAGATCCAAAGCATCGGCCCCCGTTACTGCCCGAGCATTGAAACGAAGATAGTGACTTTTGCCGATAAAGAAAGCCATCAATTGTTTCTCGAGCCGGAGGGGGAAGATTCCAACGAGATATATATAAACGGATTTTCAAGTTCGTTTCCCTGGGAGATACAACTGAAGGCGCTTCAGGAGACTCCGGCATTAAGGAACGTGCATTTCTACAGACCCGGTTATGCCATAGAGTATGACTATTTCGACCCGCGCCAGCTCACCCACGATCTTCAGACCAAAATTGTTGACGGTCTATATTTCGCCGGTCAGATAAACGGCACCACAGGCTATGAAGAGGCGGCCGCACAAGGACTTATGGCAGGGATAAACGCGGCGAGATCGGTTATTGGAAAGGAACCGCTGGTATTAAGAAGAGACCAGGCATATATAGGCGTGCTGATCGACGATCTGGTGACAAAGGGGGTTGACGAACCTTACAGAATGTTTACTTCAAGGGCAGAATACAGGATTTTGCTTCGTCAGGACGATGCCGACATGCGGCTTACGCCCATCGGTTATGAAATTGGGCTTGCCGATGCAGAAAGATACGCCGTCATGTGCGAGAAAAAGGAGGGCAGGGATAACTTAATAGAATGGTGCCGAGAATTTCTTTTGAAGCCGACTCCGCCCTTTAACAAACATCTGGAGGAAAACGGGACAACCCCGTTGAATTCATCCGTGAGACTTATAGAGCTGTTGAAACGACCTCAGCTTGATTTCTCAAAACTAAGTTTCATTAATGAACTCAAGGACAGAATAAACGACATACGTGCCGACATTAGGGAGGAGACGGTTGAAGCTGCAGAAATACTCATAAAATATGGCGGGTATATTCAAAGGGAACAAGAGGCTGCAGAGAAATACCGAAGACTCGAATATGTGAAACTGCCCGACTCAATAGATTTCTTATCGGTGAAGGCACTCTCAACCGAGGCGCGACAGAAACTCGACAGGATAAGGCCCGCCACAATAGGTCAGGCATCCCGAATCCCGGGAGTATCTCCTGCAGACATCAACATTCTGCTTATTCTTTTAAACAGATGAATTAAAATGTTCCACGTGGAACAAAATATTTCCATCCATTTTTCAATTATAAATAAATCAACAGATTAAACATCTTACAAATATATCAATACTATGGAATTAGAAGATTTAAGAAACCTTATCCGAGACGTGTATGACTTCCCTACCAAGGGTATAATCTTCCGCGACCTTACAACCATGCTTAAAAATTCTGAAGCTCTTCAGATTATGAGTAAGGAACTTAAAGAACTCTATAAAGATAAAGGAATAACCAAGGTTGTGGGAATTGAATCACGTGGTTTCATCGGCGGAAGTATTCTCGCCTACGAAATCGGAGCCGGATTCGTGCCTGCAAGAAAACCGGGCAAACTTCCTGCCGTGACAATTAAAAAAGCATTCGCAAAAGAATACGGTGTTGACACCATTGAACTCCATAGCGACGCAATTGACAGCAATGATATAGTTGTGATTCATGACGACCTGCTCGCCACAGGTGGCACAATGTTTGCTTGTTATGAATTGGTTAAAAGTATGAACCCTAAAAAAATCTATATCAATTTCATTGTGGAGCTCACAGATCTCCAGGGCAGGGATAACCTTCCTAAAGATTGTGAGGTGACATCCTTACTGAAATATTAATGAGCGTTGAATCAGAACATACTTCTGTTACGGAATCTGCCGATGAACTGTTGAAAGACGTCGGCAGAAATATCGATGCAACCGGTAAGTTCGGCTTAGAGATAAAACCCGACCGAACAAAGGAAGACATAGCCAACAATAAACCGGGAAACCACCTTCGCGAAAAAATTGCAAACCTTCCTGATTCTCCCGGCGTTTACATGTATCTTGACAAAACCGGAAAGGTTATCTACGTGGGTAAGGCAAAAAGGCTCAAAAGAAGGGTATCGTCTTATTTTAACAGGAGACATGATTCTATCCGTACAAATATTCTGGTAAGAAATATAGTTGATCTCCGGTATATAGTGGTCACTTCGGAAGAGGATGCCTTGCATCTGGAGAATGCCATGATAAAAAACTACAAGCCACACTATAATGTGTTGCTTAAAGATGACAAATCCTATCCGTGGATAGTGGTTACCAAAGAACTATATCCACGAATTTTTATGACAAGGGAAAAGGGACTTGACGCAAAATACTACGGGCCCTACAGTAGTGCACAAATGGCAAAGACCATGCTTCAACTCATCCGGGATGTGTTTCCTCTGCGCAGTTGCATGCATAACTTGGAAGAAAAAAATATTGCAAAAGGGAAATACAGACTTTGTCTCGACTACCATTTAAAAAAATGTGGGGGAGCATGCCGGGGATTTGTAAATCCCGAACAGTATGGAGAAAACATCATCAAAATCCGTCAGATATTGAATGGTGAAACGGTTTTGCTTGAAAAACATCTAAAAGATGAAATGACTAAACTAAGCGATGATTGGAAATTTGAAGAGGCCCAGGAAATAAAAGAAAAATATGAAACTTTAAAAAAATATAATGCAAAGACAGTTATTGCATCTCCTGAAGAGGATGCAGATATGTTTGCGTATGAAGAAACCGGTGACTCCGCCTATGTCAATTTCATGCATCTACATCATGGAGCAGTGGTGCAAAGCCTCAATCTTGAATTCCGACGTAAACTGGCTGAAACACCTGAGGAAATACTCTCTTTGGCAATAGCAGAAATATCCCGAAGATTTAACAGGACCTTCTCTGAAGTGATCGTACCCTTCATTCCCGATGTGGAATTTAATAATATAAGTTTCATAGTCCCGAAAAGAGGTGATAAAAAAAAGATTCTTGATGTGGGGATGAAAAATGTGAAACAATACATGGAAGAAAAGGAGAAAATGGCTGAAAAACTTGATCCGGAGAGAGGGGTTGAACAACTCATGGAACAGATGAAAAAAGATTTTCGCCTGGAAGTTCAGCCACGCCATATAGAATGTTTCGACAATTCAAACATTCAGGGCAGCAACCCCGTGTCAAGCTGCGTTGTTTTCAGAAACGGCAAACCATCTAAAAAGGATTACAGGCACTTTATAATTAAAACAGTTGATGGACCGGATGATTTTGCTTCAATGAAGGAGGTGCTTCACCGGCGTTATTCAAGAATGATGGCAGAAGGCGAGGAGCTTCCGCAACTCGTGGTGGTGGACGGTGGAAAGGGTCAGCTCAGTGCGGCCGTGGAAGCTTTTGAAGAATTGGGGATAAGAGGAAAAGTGGCATTGGTTGGTATCGCAAAACGTCTCGAAGAAATTTATTTCCCTGGAGATTCCTTGCCTCTATATATAGATAAAAAAAGCCGCAGTCTTAAAGTTATTCAGGCTCTCCGCGACGAAGCCCATAGATTCGGAATCACTCATCATCGGTTAAGACGATCCAAGTCTCAGATTTCAAGTGAATTAAATAATATCAAGGGAGTGGGGGAAACGACTGCTAAAACCTTGATGCTCAAACTGAAAAGCGTAAAGAAAATTAAAGAAGCGAGCTTAGATCAGTTGACTGATGCAGTGGGACCCTCAAAGGCCAAAATTATTTTCAATTATTTTCATCCGGAACCTGCCGCCAACTGATTGAATAATTAGCATACACAACCGGAAATTTAAACGTTCACACAATTTTAGTTGTTATATAAAAGAATCCTTAATAAAGACTATATAAAAAAGATGGGAATAACCGGTAAAAAGAAAATAGATGCGCCTAAAATAAAAAAGCGTGATCTTGAAAAACTTATATTGAATTTTCTTGAGAAAGAAAACCGCCAAGCATTTAATTATAAACAGGTTGCGTTTGCCATCAATGCCACAAATCCGGCAAACCGTATTGATGTTATAAACATTCTGGATGCGCTTGCTGCTGCCGAATTGATTCAGGAAGTCGGTATTGGAAAATACAAGGCCATCGGAAACCGTGGCACTGAAAACACAGGAGAATTTGTTAGACGCAGCAACGGAAGAAACGGCGTCATGATCGATGACGAACTTATATTCGTGGCTGAAAGAAACTCACTCCATGCTTTGAACGGAGACAAGGTAAGGGTGGAAATTTCAGCCCACAGGAAAGGTCAGGAACCTGAAGCAAAGGTCATAGAGATTATTGAACCCAAAGACCAGGTGTTTATTGGCACATTGAACGTAGAAAAAAATTATGCATCCTTAGTGACTGATTCAAAGTATCTTGCTGCCGATATCATAATCCCGCGTTCCAAATTGAAGGGGGGCAAAACAGGCGATAAAGCAATTGCAAGGATTACAAGATGGAACCAAGATGAAATGAATCCTCGCGGTGAAGTTGTAGATATCCTTGGCAGAAAGGGAGAGAATACCGCTGAAATGCATGCTATTCTTGCAGAGTTCGGGCTCCCCTACACTTACCCAAAACAAATTGAAAAGGCAGCAAATGCAATAAATGCCGGCATAACCCAGCAAGAAATTTCCAAACGTGAAGATTTCAGGAATGTCACCACATTCACCATTGACCCGAAGGATGCCAAAGATTTTGATGACGCGCTCTCAATAAGGAAGATGAAGAACGGGCATTGGGAAATAGGCATTCATATAGCTGACGTGACCCACTATGTGCAACCCAATTCCATAATCGACAAGGAGGCTAGGCAGCGTGCAACCAGCGTTTATCTTGTTGACCGCACCATACCGATGCTTCCCGAACATCTATCGAACGGGATTTGCTCTCTGAGGCCTAACGAAGAGAAACTCACTTTTTCTGTCATTGTTGAAATGGACGACAAAGCCAATGTATTGAATTCAAGGATTGTCAGGACAGTTATCAAATCAGACAGAAGATTCACTTATGAAGAGGCACAGCAAATAATTGAAACCGGAGAAGGTGATTTCAAGAAAGAGATTCTGAAACTCAATGATCTGGCAAAAATATTGCGTCATAAAAGATATGAGAACGGTGCTCTTGAATTTGAAAGGGCAGAAGTCAGGTTTGAAATTGATAAGACAGGCAAACCTATAAGTGTCTATTTCAAAGAACAAAAGGATGCAAACAAATTGATAGAGGAATTCATGCTTCTTGCCAACATAATAGTTGCGGAAAGCATAGGAAAGGTTCCTAAAGGTAAAAAAGCTAAAACATTTGTTTACAGGGTGCATGACAATCCTGATCCCGAAAAAATCAATAATTTTTCACAGATAGCAGCCCGTTTCGGCTTTAAAATAAAGACGGAAGGAAACGCCAAAGAAGTTAATAAGGGAATAAACCGGCTTCTTAAAGATGTGAAAGGACGTGGAGAAGAAAACATGCTCTCAATCCTTGCCATAAGAAGTATGGCTAAAGCTGTCTATACCACAGAAAATGTTGGTCACTATGGTCTTGCCGTGCCTTATTACACGCACTTCACCTCTCCAATCAGACGATACCCGGATATGATGGTTCACCGGTTGATTGCAAAATATGCCGAAGGTGGAAGAAACGCCGACAAACTCAAGATTGAAGACCAGTGCAAACACTCTTCAGAAATGGAGCAACTTGCATCTAATGCAGAAAGAGCCTCAATCAAATATAAGCAAGTGGAATTCATGCAAGAACGTCTTGGAGAAGTCTATGAAGGTGTTATTTCCGCCGTTACGGAATGGGGGCTTTATGTTGAACTTGACGCTAATAAATGTGAGGGACTCGTGCCGGTGCGTGATCTGGCAGATGATTACTATGATTTTGATGAGAAAAACTTCTGTTTAAAAGGAAGAAAATATCACAACACCTATACTTTAGGCGACATAGTGAGAGTGCAGGTGGCGCGTGCTGATCTTGACCGCAAGCAACTGGATTTCTTTCTTGTCACCGACGAGGGAAACCCCAACAAACCGTTAAAGGAAAAGAAACCCTCCAAGTTGAAAGAAAAACCTTCATCAAAGAGGAAAAAAAGATAGTGGTGAATCTGTTGGAACTTCGTGATAATTAAATTTTGCTGATTTTTCTAACTTTTATTATCTTTGGAGTCATAGCGAAATCAAAATATATATGAGATATAACCGTATTCTCCTAAAATTATCGGGAGAATCCCTGATGGGCAACCAGGGATATGGCATAGATCCATGCCGCCTTAATTCCTACGCCGAGCAGATCCGTGAAGCTGCCTTGACAGGCACACAGATAGGTATTGTGATAGGAGGAGGTAACATTTTCAGAGGCTTGTCGGGTGCGGCCAAAGGATTTGACCGTGTAAAAGGAGACCAGATGGGAATGATGGCTACCGTTATAAATTCCCTTGCTCTAAGTTCAGCCTTGGACGCTGTGGGTCAGCCATCAAAAGTTTTTACTGCCATACCTATGTTCCCCATAGGTTATCCCTATTCAAAATGGGAAGCCATAAAGGCACTGAAAGAGGGAACGGTAGCTATAATGAGCTGCGGCACCGGCAGCCCCTATTTCACCACTGACACAGGTTCCGCCTTAAGAGCTATTGAAATAGAAGCAGATGTAATGCTTAAAGGCACAAGAGTAGATGGCGTTTATTCAGCTGATCCGGAGAAATATCCTGATGCGGTTAAATATGATTCCATATCTTATGAAGATGTTATAGCTAAAAATCTGAAAGTTATGGATATAACGGCCACGGCATTATGCATGGAGAACAATATGCCCATCTACGTTTTCAATATGGATATCGAAGGAAATCTGGCGAAAATGCTTAAAGGTGAGAACGTGGGCACCTTGGTTTCATAAATTTTATAAAATAAATTACCTTAAAACTAATAATATGGAAGTTAAAGATTTCTTAGACAAGGCACAGGAAAACATGGAAATGGCAGTTGAATATCTTGATGACTCACTGGCACATATCAGAGCCGGCAAAGCATCACCAAGGCTTCTGGATGCCATCAGGGTGGATTATTACGGGTCAAGCTCCCCTATATCCAATGTAGCCAACATTTCTGTTCCCGATGCACGCACAATAGCCATCACTCCTTGGGAAAAGAGTATGTTTAAGGAGATTGAGAAAGCAATCATCAATTCCGACCTTGGCATAACTCCGGAAAACAATGGTGAAGTTATAAGATTATCAATACCTCCACTCACTGAAGAGAGACGCAAGACACTTGTGAAACAAAGCAAGGCTGAGGCAGAAAACGCAAAGGTTTCAGTCAGGAACGCACGTCGTGAAGCCATTGAAGGCCTCAAAAAAGAAATTAAAAAAGGAATGAGTGAGGACGTTGAAAAAGATGGAGAAAATGAAGTGCAGAAACTTCATGACAAGTATATGAAGAAAATAGATGAGGTTTTTGCAGCCAAGGAGAAGGAGATCCTCACAGTTTAGACTTCAACATTTGCCAAAGGGCAATCCCCACACTAACTGAAACATTCAGGGAATGTTTCACTCCCAGTTGTGGTATTTCAAGAATAAAGTCGGCTAAATCCACTATTTTTTGATCCACACCTTCCACTTCGTTTCCGGCAACCAAGACATACCCGGTTTCAGGTGAAGGGGAGAAATCCTGTAATGGAAGGCTATCATGCACCTGTTCCAAAACGCATATTTTCCATCCTTTATTTTTTAGCCTCTTCACAGCCTCGAATGAATCTTCCATATATTCCCATTCAACACTGTCTTCAGCTCCGAGGGCAGTTTTTTTTATCTCAGGATGTGGAGGAGTGCCGGTAATGCCGCAAAGTATTATTTTTTCAAGCAGAAAGGCATCAGCGGTTCTAAAAATAGATCCTACGTTGTATAATGATCTAACATTGTCTAACACCACTATTAAAGGAAATTTCTTTTCTTTCCTATAATCCTGAATAGTGATTCTTGTAAGTTCTATTATATTTTTCTTTTCCGGCATCTATCAACTCATTTCAAGCATCCTTTCTATAGACTTCACAGCCTTTGATGCAGTTTCGGCATCCACATAAATTTCAGGTTTTTCATTTTTAAGACATTCATACACCTTTTCAAGGGTGTTCATCTTCATGAAATCACATTCATTACATTGGCATTCCACATCTTCGCCCGGAGCGGCTATAAATACCTTTTCAGGACATTTTCTTCTCATTTCGAAAAGTATTCCACTCTCTGTCACTACAATATATTCCTTGGAAGAATCATTCGATGCGAAATCAAGGAGAGCAGCGGTGGAACCTACTTTGTCGGCAATAAGCTGCAAGGGTCTTTTACATTCGGGATGAACCAATATTTTTGCTCCCGGATGCTCATTTTTCAATTCCATAATCTTTTCCAGGGAGAATCTGTCATGAACATGGCATGCACCTTTCCATAAAATCATATTCCTGCCGGTGACACTGTTGATATATTCTCCTAAATTATGATCGGGACCAAATATGATCTTTTCATCCTCCGGAAGTTGTTCCACTATTTTACGTGCATTTCCCGATGTCACAACTATATCTGTGAGAGCTTTGACATCAGCTGAAGTATTCACATAGCTGATGACAGTGTGATCGGGATATTTTTCAATAAATTTCTTGAATTCTTCAGGTCGACAACTGTCAGCCAACGAACAGCCGGCATTCATGTCGGGAATAAGGACCTTTTTATCGGGACATAGAATTTTTGCCGTCTCACCCATAAAGTGAACCCCACACATCACTATTATGTCGGCATCGGTCTGTGAAGCCTGACGTGCCAAAGCAAGGGAATCTCCTATGAAATCTGCAATTTCCTGAATTTCATCTCTTTGGTAATAGTGAGCCATTATCAAGGCATTCTTTTCTTTCTTAAGTCTGGCAATCTCTTTTTTAAGGTAATTGGGAGTCAATGCTATATGTTTATCATCCATTTCATTTTATATGATTTAATTATTTATAAAATAAAGATATAAGAAATAAAAAAAATAAAGGGAGTAGATAACTAAGATAAGTTTTAATGAAAATATTTTGAAATATGGGTTATTATTTAAATTTTAGGTTTAATCTACATAAATTAGTTATAAATACCAATTGATTTATAAAAAGATAGTGGATTTATGCACACACTGTAGATAAAGGCAAAGTTAATAAATTTATCACTTCTATTAATAAGAACATTGTAGAAAGAATGAAAGAAAACAAGATATAAAGAAAAGAAAAGTTTTTCATTAAAAAATGAGTGAATATTTTGAAAAAGAGAAGATGTTGGGAATTGAAAAAAATATGGATATAGACAATTTAAGGAAAGGAAAATTACAGTAGAATTTTAAATATAAGGATGTATGGTTTTCTACAGCTTATCTACAAAATAAAAAAATTTACGGGGACCCTGAAAATAAATTCTAAAGTCCCCGCAACATCAAGGTTACGAAAAGGTTATGCCTTTAATAATACTCCTGATTTTATTATATTAATAAAATCCCGGTCGACTGATATCTACAAGCAATCTTGTCTACCGGGATTAAAAATTTTTTCTTTTCATAACTTCGACAATTTTCTCTTACATCAAATCAACTTGGCATCCGTTTTTGATTAAACCGTGCTCTAAGGCATCCGGAAAGAAATCAACGTGCACTCGCTGGATCTCTGTAAATTTTTCTTTTCCGTGCTTGGCATCCACTCTGTGAAAGACCGTGCTCTAAGGCATCCGGGTGGCTTTCGGTGTGCTCTCGCTTAGCGGTTCAGAACATCCTTGTCACGTAATTATAACCAACGAAGGGTTTGGAAGGTTCATTATAAAATGAAAAATTTTTATTTTTCATTGTAAATATTTGATTATTAATATAATAATTTTTAAATAAAAAGTAGCTTTGCCGGAATGAAGGATTAATACTAATTTTGCTTATGGTCTCTAATATAAGATTTATTTTAATTTTCTCATTACTCTTTCTCTTTTCTTGCGGGAACAAGGAGTTTGTCCTCGAATTTGAATTATCAGAAGATATAAATGAGAATTTCAATGCCACATATTATTCAGCCGATAAGCAGGGAGGAATAACGGTGCAGGCGGTTGCCTCCATAATGAAGGGCAAGTGTGTTTTGACAGGGATGACGAAATCACCGACAATAATTTATCTTTATGCGCGCAAGTTTGAATATCCATTGGTGATTTATGTATCAAAAGGTGAAAAAATAAAGATAACTGGAGATAATCCTGATCCATTGATGTGGACAGTTGAAGGGAACGATATTAATAAGGATTTGTCTTCATGGAGAACAAATCATAAGGAAGAGTTTGCCAAAAGAGATTCAGAGTCTATAGATGAGGCTATAGCCAATTATATAGAGAATAATGAAAAAAATCCGGCTTCACTCATTATATTGCTAAGTTATTTTAACAGAAAGGAAAAGGAGGGGGAATATGTCAGATTGTTTTCAATGTTAAAAGAAAAGTCAGGCAATGAGAAATTATTAAAAGTGCTGGCAATATCTTCGCAGGTTGACAGTGAAGAATATGAACCAGAAAGAATGTTATCACTGATAATGAGGTCGAACAAGGGAGGCAACGACACAATAAGAAATAATGGAAAGCAACCTGTGTTGCTATGTTTCTGGAATAAAGACTCATCCTCACGCCGAACGATGGTTGACTCATTGAAAAATCTGTTGCTGGAATACCCCGATTCTGTAAACAGGGTTATTGCCGATATATGTTTCGACATTGATTCCGTTGGATGGAAAAACGAGATAAGGAGGGACTCATTGAGAGGTGTCTATAGGATGTGGGCTCCGATGGGTAATAATGATCCTGAACTAAGATTATTGAAGGTGCCTCGGCTTCCATTTTATATAGTTTTTGATAAGGAGGGTAAACAAATCTTCCGGGGCAACGAACTTACGGGAGCTCTGCAGGAATTCAGAAACAACTATAAGCCGGAACAAAAAGAGGAGGATATGCCGTAATTTTGACATACCCTCCATCAATATTGTTTATAAGAAATATCTAATCCTTTATGATTCTTCTCGCGCCGATATATCTTCCTGCATAATAAGCCTCAGTGCTGGTGCTGATTTTGATACCGCTATTGGTTGAAGCATGGATGAAGGTAAAAGTCTGGTTTTCGTTGTCGGCTGTCACCACGATACCCACATGTCCCACGCCTCCTTTACTTCTGCGGCTGGTGAAAAAAACGAGGTCGCCCGGGCGGAGTGAAGATTTTTTCACGTCGATTCCTTCATAATATTGGCCACGTGACGAGGTCCCTATATTGTAACCGAACTGATTGAACACATATCCTGTAAATCCTGAGCAGTCGAATGCATTAGGACCCTTTGCACCATAACGGTATTTTTTACCATAATGACTATTGGCTTCTTGCAAAAGATCGCTTATAAGGGCAATATTCTCTTCACTAAGGTCGCCGAAAACGGGATCTTGCTCTCTCTTTTCAATCTCACTTTTGATGTAGCTTTGAATAACGCTTTTATCTATGCTGTTTTTTGCGTTGGCAAGAAGTTGGGAATGAACCTCCTTATGAATATTTTTTGTTGTCTGCCCCTGAGATTGAAATACGGAACAACATAAGATTAAGGAGGATATGATAAAGTAGTGAGTGAATTTCATTTCTTTAAGGCTGCTTCACTTAGGTTTAGCAATAGCAAATTTAAATAAAATGAATTAATTAAACTACTTGTGTTCAATACCTTCAACTTTAATTAACAAATTTTTGCATTAAGAGTTGCCTTCTTTTTACGTCATTAAAAACAATCACTATTCAGGTTTTACGCTGAATGATAGAGGGTTCTTATTCGTATCTTATCTTGGCTCTACGGATCACTTTCCAGCATCCTCCTTCAAACATGGCGGTGCCGGATTCTTCGGTAACAATCTTGCTTACCCCGGCGGTGTTTTCAAGATCATAACCCACACATGCATAAGAGAGGTATTCTTTAGGATTTGACAAAGCCAGACTCCATGCCGCCGGTGAGTCAGCCACCCTGAATGAACCGGAATATCCGTCGCTGGTGTCAAGAATAAACAGGGAATGTCCGATGTTGAGGGTGCGGTCGGCCCTGACAAAGATCCCTTTGGCATTAGCCCTCCCCAGATAGATAGAACGTAATGACTCTTTTCTGACAGGAGAAGCCTGTGTAAGGCCGGAAGAGCCTTCAACCTCCACAGGTTTGCGTGCACGCAATGATTCAACTTCCGAGGCAAGGGCCTCGAGTTTTAATTTTAATTCATTATTCTGACGAGTGGCAGACTCCAGTTTTTTATTGAGCATTGCAATTTCAAGATCTTTGTCGGCAAGAAGTGATTCAGTGTACTCGTTGACCGGTTCACTCTCTTCATCCTCCTCGCGATATTTCCGTTCTGTTTCGGCTGCGTTTTTCTTCATGACATTGGCAGCATACACCACCAGCGCTATTATGAGTGCCACGAGTATAGCCAGCACCATGATATAGACCCACGTATAGTTTACTGCTTTATCAACATCAATGTCTTCGGCTTCATCTTCCATACCCTCAAGAATAAGACTCTCGTCAGCCATAATTGAACTGTCGATGCTTTCTTGAGAGGAAGCCGGTTCTGCAACATTGGCTTCGGCAGGTTTTTCAGGGGCGGCCTCTTTATTTTCTGTCGGTGCAGCCGGTTGAGTTTGTGCCGGTGCAGGAGCAGCTATATTCATCTTGTTGATAAGCGTGCGTGCCCTTATCCTGCCACCACGTCCTGCTTCCTGAAGCCCTTTGTTCTGGAATGCTGTCACGGCCCAATATTCCACGAGCTTTGCTTTATCCCAGCTCTGATAGTCGGTAGGGACGGGAATGGCCTTGAAAGCCTTTATATTTTCTATCTCTTTAGGTTTGAGAGACTTTTCAAGTTCCTCCATGGTGGTGGGATTTATCTCGTCGAGATACCCCGATCCGTTGTTCACCCATCGGATATAACATTTAGCGGCGATAGTGCGTGCCTGTTCCATCTCTTTTTGTGTTACACTGAATGCGAGAGTCGGAATGGCTGTCAGGAAAGCGACTAACGAAAATCTGCAGATATGCCTGAAAGAGATCATAATAAATATCTTAGAAAAAATAAATAGCGAGCCCGCAACAGGCTCTATAAATGCAAATTTACTAAAAAATCTGTTGTTTAAAGCAAAACATTGATATAACCCCCCGCTCACCCTGTTAAAGGGATAATTAAGCGGTTAGAATTCACGCCTCAACCTTGCCACCGGAATTCCCTGACGGTCGCGATATTTGGCGATAGTTCTTCGGGAAACCTCATAACCCTGGGCCATGATGGCCTCGCGGATTTTTTCATCGCTCAGCGGATGACGCTTATCTTCATGACGGACAAGTTTGGCAATTTCAGCCTCAATCTTTCTATTAGTGAGAATATCACCCTCCTCGTGTGAATCGGCACCGATGGAATCGCTAAAAAAGAACCTAAGGGGGAAAACTCCCCATGGGGTAGCCACATGCTTGTTGGTGGTGGCTCTTGAAATCACCGACAGATCATATCCCGTAAGTGCGGCTATATCTTTAATCATCATTGGCTTGAGTCGATAGACATTTTGGGTCAGGAAATATTCTTTCTGCAGATTCACGATTGCAGTCATAACATTTATAAGAGTTTCCTGGCGTTGCCTTAAAATTTTTATGAAATCACGGGCGTCGTTATATCTGTTAACGATGAATTCACTCCCCTTTTTTGCCTTTCGGTCAGAGATACGGTTCAATTCCGCCATTGCCTCGGAAAAAGTTTTGTCAATGGTGAGTTCCGGAATCCGGTTGTTGGTGGAAATTGATATCACCCCATCTTCCACATTGACATTAAGATCCGGCACGATGATGTTTGAGTGGTCGAGGGCAGAAGAGAACGAGGCTCCCGGTTTGGGATTGAGGGTTCGGATAAGTTCAACCGCCTCTTGCATCTGAGGTTGTGAAATCTTGAGGCCACTCATGATTTTATGGAAATGTTTCATCGAGAATGCCTCGAAATAATCCACGATAATATCCAAAGCAACGCCGGAAACAGGGGAAGGAGGCAAATGTTGCAATTGGATTCTAAGACATTCCTTAAGGTCGGAGGCACCGACACCGTATGGTTCGAAATCCTGCACCAGTTTCAATGCTTCTTCAGCCTGCTCCAAGCTGATATTTATTCCCGGGCCGAAAGCCATGTCGTTGACAATGCCGTGTAACGGACGTCTAAGATAACCGTTGGAATCGATATTACCGATGATATATCTGGCGGTGGTTCTTATAATGTCGGGCACAGACCTTTCTGAGAGCTGGCGCAGCAGAGCATCGAGGAGTGATTCATCGGAATCGGGAGGGGAGAAGTCGTAATTTTCATCTTGCCGGCTGCCTGAGTCATAGAAGCGGTAGCGAGGTGTGTCGTCTGCCTGAAGATCTTGGTCTTCACTTATTTCAAGAGCCGGATTCTCCTCCAGCTCTCGGTCAATAGCCTCTTCGAGTTCTGGAGCCGTGAATTCAAGCAGCTTCACAAAACGGAGCTGCTGGGCGGAAAGCCGTATAACGGTTTTCTGTTCAATAGCGAGAGACTGGTCGGAAGAAGCCATCTTTGATAAACGGATAAAATTCTTTCCATGCTAAATTACTACAAAAGCAGAGATAGAAGAAAGAATATTACAAGAAAATTCTGGGAGAAATTATAAATTTGCACAACTCATGATATGGATAGACTGAACCGGGAGATATTTCGACTGAGCGTGCCCACCATAGTGAGTAATATAACGGTGCCACTGTTGGGTATATGCGACACGGCAATTTCCGGCCATCTGGGGTCGGAATTGTTTTTGTCGGCGATAGCTGTAGGCTCGGTCATGCTTAATGTGGTGTTCTGGATATTCGGGTTTCTGCGTGGCGGCACAACGGGTCTAACCGCCAATGCGCTTGGGGCATCTGATAAAACGGAGATTTCAAAAGTGTTTTATCGATCGTTTATGTTGGCAATATGTGCCGGAGGGTTTTTGATAGCGCTTCAGACACCGATTTTCAGATTTTTATGGTTTGTGGCAGGGTCGGGCGACGATATCAAGATTTCTGTTGAAAATTACTATAATGTCAGGATACTCGGCAGCCCTGCCCTATTGGGGACAATGGCAATAAGCGGTTGGTTTGTGGGGATGCAGACAACATTCTACCCGATGCTCATAGCGATTGCTATGAATCTTGTCAATATCGTTGCAAGCTGCGTGTTGGTCTATGTTTGCGACGAAGGTTTCAACGGAGTGGCAACCGGCACACTCATCGCAAATTGGATTGGTCTTGTGATTGCCTTGGGTTGTGTGATATGGTTCCTGAAAGGAAAATTTTTAAAAATCACGTTATCGGAGTTGTTTAAAGGGAACTGGTGGAGATACTTCTCGGTTAACGGAAATTTATTCATAAGATCATTCTTCATTATCTGTGTCACGTTGGGTGTGACATCCGCAGGCGCAAGAATAGATTATCTCACTCTTGCGGTTAATGTGATTGTAATGCAGTTTTTCCAGTTTTTCTCATTTTTCATGGATGGATTTGCTTTCAGTGGGGAAGCGATGGTTGGATTATATTCGGGAGAGAGAAACTTCATTCAGTTGAAGAAATGTGTCGGAAGGCTTTTGCGATTTACGGTTGTGACCGCACTCATTTTTTTCATGGTTTATTTGTTCGGCACAATCCCTATAACAAGTTTGCTCACTGATAATGGTGAGGTGATTGAAAAAGTGGGTTCACTGACTCTTGTTGTAGCGTTGATTCCAGTTGTGTCGTGCTGGGCCTTTATTTTCGATGGTTTCTACATCGGCATCACGGATACGTATAAAATGATGATTTCCGCTTTGTTGGGGTTCATTTTCTTTTTCCTCATTATCTTCTTAAACTTCAGGGATGTCGGAATCCTGTTTTCTATGGATAGGAACGTGGGGATATGGATTGCATTTTTGTCTTATCTTTTGGCTCGTGGAGCATATTTGTGGATGATGTGGGAAAAGACATTGAAAAAATATATAATTTTGAGAAATGTAAATTAACGAGAAAGAATATTTATGAGATTATTGAAAGAATGTAGGTTTTTAGCCGGTTTAATCATGGCTTTCCCCGTTTTGGCTCTCAGCTGCCAAGTCCGGGCAAACACCACAGACAGTATTGCCACTCCTTTGAAAGTGTCGATTCTTGGAGATTCCTATTCCACATTTGAGGGTTGGGTGCCGGAAGGATATGATATATGGTATCGCACGGTGCCTCCTAAAGGAAGGGATACTGATGTGACAAAAGTGGAGCAGACCTGGTGGAAAAAATATATAGATCAAAAAGGTTATATCCTCGAAGCCAATAATTCATTTTCGGGAGCAACCGTTTGCAACACCGGTTATGACGGCAATGATTATTCAGCAAAATCTTTTGTAAACCGGACAGGCTTGTTGGGGAATCCCGATCTTATCTTTGTTTTTGGAGGCACCAACGACTCCTGGGCAGGATCCCCTTTAGGTGAATATGTATGGGACGACTGGACACCCGAGCAAGCATACTCCTATAGGCCTGCTCTTGCACAAATGACATATAACCTCATTAATTCCTATCCGAATGCACGGATAGTGTTTCTCATAAATGATGGCATTGATGAGGAGGTGAAGAACTCCACCAAGAAGGTATGCGACCATTATAACGTGCAATATATCCAGCTGGAGGGAATAGAAAAAAAGACCGGCCATCCCGATGAAAGAGGAATGCAACAGATAGTGGAACAGATTATCGAGGCAGGCCTTTAAGGAAAGAAAAGGGTGTGTCAAAATTTCAACTGACACACCCTTTAATCTTTGTTGGCTTACCAAGATTCGAACTTGGACAGGCAGAACCAAAATCTGTAGT
>JAFLTM010000026.1:5728-24513 GCA_022509225.1 Muribaculaceae bacterium | reverse complement strand
TTGGTCATAAGGCTGATGAAAGGGATTACGGTGTCGGCGCCAATATTCTTAATGCGCTCGGTGTCAAAAAAATGAAACTGATGACCAATAATCCCGTAAAACGAATCGGACTTGAAGGTTATGGTCTGGAAGTAACGGAAAATATTCCACTTGAAATCCCACCCAACGACTACAACCGCTTCTATATGCACACAAAGAAAGAAAGAATGGGTCACAAGTTAAAAAATGTTTGACCCACAATAATTAAATTTCTCACATAGAATATAAATATCATGTCATCAAGAATAAAATCCGGATTGATTGTAATAGCCGCATCCCTTTTTGCCTTTTATTCAAACGCGGAAAAGAAAAAACTTGGCCACGATGATTTCGACAAATGGCAGAAAGTCACCAATAATGCCGTGTCAAACAATGGCGAATGGGCAGTGTTTGCCGTCAATCCACAGGAAGGTGACGGAACTCTCACTTTCCAAAACACGGTGAATTCTAAAAAAATCGATATCGAACGAGGATATGATCCCGCTTTCACCGCCGATTCAAAATGGGGTGTAGCATTGATAAAACCTCTTTATAACGAGACACGGACTGCCAAAATTGCCAAGAAGAAAGACCTTGAGCTTCCTCAGGATTCACTTGCCATAATTAATCTTTCCACAGGTGAAATTATCAAAAAACCGAATGTAGCTTCTTATAAAATCGGGAAAGAGGGTGGCGACTGGATAGCTTGGATTTCGGTCGACACGTTGTTAACTCCGAAAAAGGTTCTTGATGACAAAAAAGCCGGCAAAACACTCGTGTTGCGTCATCTCCCCAATGGGTTGGAAAAAACTCTTCCTCACGTTTCCGAATATCTCTTTTCCGACACCGGACTCCAACTCAGTGCAATCTTAAAAAAAACAAAAAAAGACTCCCTTTCCTTTAACGGCATAGGAATCTTTATGCTTCCCGACACCTCCTTCCGTATCCTTGGCAAGGATATGGAATTCTATGGGGGACAGGCCTTTGAACGGCAAGGTGCAGCTTTAGCATTCATTGCCTCGGCTGATTCTGTTGAAAACGGCACAAAAAAGGCTGCGCTATATCTCGCCAAGCTATCCGATTCAAAACTTGAAGCAGCAGAAATCGGCATTAATTCTGAAATCACCAATTCAGGCAAACTATATTTAAACCAATATTCAAAACCGGAATTTTCTTACAACGGGAAAAGGCTTGTGGTTGGTGTAGCACCTCCGGTGGCACCCGACGACACCACTCTTGTGGATTTTGAAAAAGCATCGCTCGACATCTGGAGATGGAATGCCCCGTTCACTCCCCCCCAAGAGAATCACATGGTCGACAGGATAAGAAAACAGACCTTCCCGGTTGTCATTGACCTTGCATCGGGAAATCAAGTTCTTGTCACCGACAATCCTTTGGTGGAGGTTGCAACCCCAAACCGTTGGGATGGAAACTGGGCTTTGCTTGAAGACAAGTCCGAACATATCATATCTGAACAATGGGATTACCAATTCCCTGTGCAATTGTCTGTTAAAAATATCTCTACCGGTGAAACTCGTCAAATCGTTGAAACAAACAATGTGCTTACCCAACTTTCACCTGCTGACAGATATGTGCTATGGTTCACAGGAAGGAACTACTATTGCCACGACATTACAAAGGGAACCACCAAGAAAATAGCAACAGATATAGCATACCCATTGTGGGATGAGGATCAAGACAATCCTCTCAAAGAAAGGGAACCATACGGGGTGATGGGATGGACCGACAATGACGCCGCACTCCTTGTTTATGATAAATATGATGTTTGGTGTGTGGATCCAAACGGAATAAACCCAAGCATCTGCATCACTGCAGGCGAAGGAAGAAAAACAGATGTGAGATACCGTTATATCCAGACTGACCGCGAAAAACGGTGGATCAAAAAGGGAGAAAGACTTCTTTATTCCCTATTCGACCTGAAAAACAAATATGGTGGTTTCGCATATTCAGATTTCTCAGAAAAAAGCGTGGCTCCCAAAACAGCTATGCTGGAACCCAATTCATTCAAACAGGTGAAACAAGGCAAAAATTCCGGCACCTACACCTGGATCAAAGCCAATTTCAGTGTTTCACCAAATGTCTATTATACAAGAGACATAGCCGGCAAGGGAGCCACACGTGTCACTGATTCCAATCCTCAAATGGGAGACTACAGCTGGGGTACGGCTCAGCTCTTCAAATGGTATGCCTATGACGGAAAACCCTCTGAAGGTGTGCTCTATCTTCCGGAAGATTTCGATCCCGAAAAGGAGTATCCCATGATCGCTTATTTTTATGAGATATATTCCGATATGCTCTTCAATCACTTTGACATGGAACCTTCCTGGAGCTGGATTAATATTCCTTTCTATGTAAGCCGAGGCTACGTGGTGTTCCTTCCCGATATTCATTACACTGCGGGTGTACCTGGCGAATGTGCCTATAATTATGTTTGTTCAGGTGTGGAAGAGGTGTGCCGGCAGTTCCCCAATATAAATAAGAATAAAATCGGTATAGACGGGCAAAGCTGGGGTGGCTACCAGACTGCGTATCTTGTAACACGCACCAATATGTTCGCCTGCGCCGGTTCCGGAGCGCCTGTTTCTAACATGAGTTCCGCATTTGGCGGAATCAGATGGGAAAGCGGGTCGTCACGCCAGGCTCAATATGAGGTTGGGCAGAGCCGTATCGGACGTAATCTGTGGGAATCACCACAACTGTATCTGGCTAATTCACCGGTGTTTTATGCCGACAGGGTCGAGACGCCTCTTCTCATAATGCATAATGATGCCGACGGTGCTGTGCCATGGTATCAAGGAATTGAAATGTTCATGGCTCTGCGTCGTCTGGGCAAACCGGTTTGGATGCTGCAATACAACAGCGAGGCCCATAATCTTAGGGAACGTCGCAACAGGAAAGACATCACCAAACGGTTGCAGCAATTCTTCGACCATTATCTTATGGATGCCCCGATGCCCGAATGGATGAAAAATGGTATCCCTGCAATTAGAAAAGGACAAGAATACGGTTATTAGAGCTAATTCGAATGGTTAGTTTTGTAAATGCCAAAATAAATATCGGGTTAAATGTTGTGGCTAAAAGACCCGACGGTTATCACAACCTTCAGACAGTGTTCTACCCTGTAGGGATAGAGAGCGGACTCCCTCACCAACCGGAACCTTTTGACGATGTCATGGAAGTAAAGGTGGATTATGGGAAAGTGAGTGGATGCCGCTTCCAGTTCATGGGTCGTAAAATTGAGTGTGAGCCCCGGAAAAATCTTGTTGTAAGGGCGGCAACTCTCTTCCTTGGAAGTTATAACGACAGATTCGGGGATCTCGCTGATTATGGAATGTTTGAAATCACTCTCGACAAGCATCTTCCGGAAGGGGCCGGAATGGGGGGTGGAAGTGCCGACGCCTCTTTCACATTAAAAATGCTTAATGAAGTAACGGGAAACAAATTCGATATTGATGAATTGTCGGTCATGGCTCAAAAGCTGGGTGCCGACTGTCCCTTTTTCCTTTTGAACAAACCGGCTTATGCAACCGGCACAGGTGAAAATCTCACTCCAATAAATCTTGAACTGAAAGGTTTGCATCTTCTGATTGTAAAACCTGATCTGCATATCTCCACGGCAGAGGCGTTTGCCGGCATCAAGCCTCACGAACCGGAATTTGACCTGCAATTCCTTCCATATCTGCCGGTGGAGGAGTGGAAATCAAAGGTTTTCAATGATTTTGAAACCACCTTATTTGATAAATATCCCCTTTTGGCGGAAATAAAACATCGACTTTATGACGCCGGTGCTATCTACGCTTCAATGACCGGCTCGGGGTCGGCTTTATATGGATTTTATGTTGACATGGAGGCAGCTTTGAAAGAAAGAGAGACTTTGTTGTCAACCTATCGGGGTGTTTGGTTGTTTGGATTATAGAAAACAATCCAACCGATAAATTTATCTTTAACATTTATTGGCGTAATTTTTGCAAACTTAAAAAGTAAAGAATTATGGCACACAGAAACAAACACCACGGAAATAAATTTTCAAAAGATAATTCCATGCAGTCACATGAAAACACAAAACCTGTAGAGGCTCCTGAGGAACTTGAAGCAGAGGAAGTTGACCCTCAGGATATTGAAGAGGTAGCCAATGATGAGCCGGAAGCTGAAAAGAATTCGGAGGCATGCGAAGATATTGAAAAGGAAGTGATCGACCTTAAGGAGCAGCTGGAAAAAGAAAAGAAAGAATATCTTTTCCTAATGGCTGAATTCGACAATTTCCGTAAGCGCACGCTTAAAGAAAAAAGTGAAATTATCAAAAATGCCGGTGAGAACGTTTTGAAAGGGCTGCTCCCGATCATGGATGACTTTGAACGTGGAATTAAAGCAGCAGAGTCCACCCCCGACAGCGACTCAATCAAAGAGGGTGTTAACTTGATATATAATAAGCTGAAAAAATACCTCAATCAAAACGGTGTAAAAGAGATTGACCCCGCTGACGACACTTTCGATACGGAAAAACATGAGGCAATATCCGTTGTTCCCGTTCCCGATGAAGAGAAGAAGGGAAAAATTCTCGACACGGTTGAAAAA
The DNA here is from genome assembly GCA_022509225.1 of Muribaculaceae bacterium. GTDB lineage: Bacteria > Bacteroidota > Bacteroidia > Bacteroidales > Muribaculaceae > Lepagella. The sequence goes on along the minus strand of JAFLTM010000026.1, from coordinate 19,899 downwards.
GGCTACACTATAAACGACAAGGTGCTCCGTCACGCCAAAGTAGTGGTAGGGCAATAAATCGAAACTTAAAATGGCAGAGAAGAGAGATTACTACGAAGTGCTTGGCGTTGCTAAGAATGCAAGTGCCGACGATATAAAGAAAGCTTACCGCAAGCTTGCCATAAAGTATCATCCCGACCGGAATCCCGACGACAAGGCTGCCGAGGAGAAATTTAAGGAAGCTGCCGAGGCCTATGATGTATTGAGCGACGCTGAAAAACGTGCCAAATATGATCAGTTCGGTCATTCAATGGGTCCGCAAGGGTTTGGCGGTGCCGGAGGTTTCAGTTCGGGCGGCATGTCGATGGAAGATATATTCGCTCATTTCGGCGATATTTTCGGCGGAAGAATGGGTGGCGGTTTCGGAGGATTCGGAGGTGCTGCCGGTAGCGGACGAAGGGCACGCAAGCATGTCAATAAAGGCACCGACCTCAGGATAACCGTAAAGGTCAACCTCAAAGATATAATGAACGGGGTGGATAAGAAATTGAAGATACCTCGTTTTGTTGCCTGCACGCATTGCAAAGGCACTGGCGCCAAAGACGGCACTGCTTTCCACACATGTTCACGTTGCCACGGATCCGGCTATGTTTCCCATGTGGAGCAATCAATTTTCGGGCCGATGCAAAGCGAAGCTGTTTGTCCCGAATGTAACGGCGAAGGGAAGGTGATCTCTCAGGCTTGTTCTTATTGCGGAGGTTCAGGTGTGGAAAAGAAAGAGGAGATCGTGAGCTTCCACATTCCGGCCGGTGTCACAGACGGCATGGTGCTCACCATGCGTGGTCAGGGTAATGCTCCAAGACATGGAGGCGTCAACGGAGATTTGCTTATAGTGATTCAGGAGGAAAAAGATCCGGAATTGATTCGCGACGGCAACGACCTCATCTATAACCTCATGCTTGACATTCCAACTGCCGCATTGGGTGGAAATGCTGAAGTGCCGACTGTCGATGGTCGTGCCCGACTGAAAATTGCAGCCGGCACACAACCCGGAAAAGTGTTGAGACTTAGAGGCAAAGGCTTGCCCCAGATGAACAGTTCTGTCAGAGGCGATCTTCTTGTTAATGTAATGGTTTATGTTCCCGAGGCACTCACTGATGCAGAAAAAGCTGCTATTGAGAGCCTTAAGGATGCTCCCAACATCGTGCCTACGCAAGCAACTTCAAAGAGAATTTTCTCACGTTTGAGGCATATTTTCAACAAAGAAAACCGGGGAGAGTAAACCCTTAGATAACTTTCAACACACGTAGAAGGAGATTTCTGGTGGTGTCACCGAATTTCACCTTATATGACTTGGAAGAAGCATCGTATGCTTCTATAATTCCCTCCCCAAAGATTTTATGACTTACCCTTGTGCCTTTGGCCAAGGGTTTTTCTGCATTTTCACCCAATTCCTCCCTTAGCATCGCCACCATCATGCGTGTGCCATCCTTCAACGACGGGTCCATCACCCCTTCAAGTTTCAACATCCAGTCAGGCACTTCGGAAATGAACCTCGACGGATATTTCAAGGCACCGCTGTCATGCATGTATCCTTCCGATTCACACAGCCATACCATCTTTTCCGCCCGTGTAACGGCAACATACATCAGCCGGCGCTCCTCCTCTTCGCCATCTTCACGCCTTTCTCTTATTGACCTGTGATTAGGGAATATACCCTCTGTCAACCCAATGATAAAGACTTCGGGAAATTCAAGACCCTTCGACTGATGAATCGTCATGAGTCTTACTTTCTCTGAATCGATGGTCCTGTCGACATTAGTGAAAAGTGATATTTCCTGAAGATATGAAATCAAGTCGGCATCTCCTTCATCAATCCTACCTGACTCGAATTCTTTCATTGAATTTAAAAGCTCGGCAATATTTTCCAGCCGTTCCTCCTCCTCGTCGTTCCTGTAAAGATCGCCTAATCCGCTCTCTTTCATTACCCAGTCTGCAAGATCCGACACTCGCATCAGTGGAATCCTTTCCCGGGCTCCGTCGATCAGTTCTATAAATTTATGAAGACCGGGTTTATTGAATGTCTTCTCAAAGATATGACGCCGCAAGGTGCTCAACAATGAACTCTCCTCCTCTTCAGCCATGCTCTGCAATGTCTTCATAGATGTGTCGCCAAATTTTCTGGCCGGAAGATTCACAATCCGGCGAAAAGAAAGGTCGTCGTCCTCATTTGCAATCAAACGCAGGTAAGACAATACATCCTTTATCTCCTTCCTCTCAAAAAATCTGACACCTCCCCATACGGTGTAAGGAATCTTCTTCTTCAACAAGGCCTGTTCCACCTGACGGGACAAAAAGGAACTTCTATATAGAATCGCAAACTGGTTGGGAGTCATTCCCTCTTTGATTCCCTCTGAAATTCTGTTGGCAATGAATTCCGCCTCCTCCTTTTCCGATTTAGAGTGAAGATGCACGGGTTGCCTTTCATTCAATTTCACAGTGAACAGGTCTTTCGGAACCCTGTTCTTGTTATTTTCGATTATGCGGTTTGCAACGTCAAGTATATCCGGGGTCGAGCGATAGTTTTCATTCAGTATAATATCGGTTTTCGCCTTGAAATCGACAAATATTTTAGGATTGGCACCCCTCCATTCATAAATTGCCTGGTCGGGATCACCCACTATGAAAAGATTGCCGTGATACTGTGTCAACGCATGAAGCAGTTTCCAGTCATCTCCCGTGCAATCTTGCACCTCGTCGACCATCAGATAATTCAGCTTCTCGGTCCAATATTTTCTTGCATCGGGGAAATGATTGAGAATGTAGAGTGTGAAATAAAGAAGGTCGTCATAGTCGAGGCAATAATTTTTCAATTGGAGTCTAAGATATCTCACAGTGGCGTCGGGGGCAAATGATGAAGAGTTAGGGAGGAGATGCCTCTGGATATATTGAGTGGGCTCGTATCCTTTCAATGCAGCCACACCTTTCAAAAATCTCTCTGCCGTGGTTTTCTTTCTGTCGATATCAAACTCTATCATAGCCTGCTTTGCAAGCTGTTTGGCATCCTCTTCATCTATGATGGTGAAATTCTTGGGATATCCTATCCTGTAGATCTCCTTACGAAGGAACTTGGCGCAAAAGCTGTGGATGGTGCAGATGAAATCATTCACACTTCCGCGGTCAACCATTGTCGAGATGCGGCGTTTCATCTCCTGTGCTGCCTTGTTGGTGAATGTCAGGCACAGGATATTGCCGGGACTGATACCAATCTCGTTCACAAGGAAGGCATATCGGTGTGCTATAACCCTTGTCTTGCCGGATCCGGCACCTGCAACCACACGCACCCGTCCCTCGGTCGCCTCAACCGCTTTTTGTTGTTGTTTGTTAAGATCCATCTTAAATTTCCCCGGTTACTCTTTTGAGACCAACACCACAGCCGTTGCCGAAATCCCCTCTTTTCTCCCCTCGAAACCGAGATGCTCCGTAGTTGTCGCCTTGACGGAAATATCTCCCGGTTCTTTATCCATAACCACCGCAAGTGTATTCCGCATGGAATCTATATAGTCTTTCAACTTTGGAGATTGTGCCATGATTGTTATATCGGCGTTTACCAATTCCCAGCCCTCATTTCTTACAAGTTGCATAACTCTTGCCAGCAGTTTCTTGCTGTCGGCTCCCTTATAAGCCGGATCCGTGTCCGGAAAATGATAGCCTATATCTCTTAATGCAAGCGACCCGAGAAGAGCGTCGCACAATGCATGGATTGCGACGTCGGCGTCACTGTGACCATCCAATCCGTGTGTATGCGGCACCTTTACTCCACATAACCAAAGCTCGCGATTTTCAACAAGCCTGTGAACGTCGTAACCTTGTCCTATTCTGAATTTCATTTTCCCTTACCTTTTCCTAACAAATCTTTTATCCCGTCGATATTGAAACTCAACGTAAACCTTAATGTCTGATCCAACGGAGAACTTTGAGCAGTGGCAAGCATATATGACGCGTCAAGCCGCAGGAAACTATATGAGAATCCTGCACCGAAAGTGAAATAGCTTCTTCCTCCTTTTGAGGCTGCCTCATAATTATAGCCGAGACGACCGAAAAATTGCTGGTTATAGGAATATTCCGCACCGGCAGATACAGAAATTTCTTTCAATTCCTCCGAAAATCCTCCCGGTGCATCATGAAAACTTTTGAATATACCGGCTATTGGCGACATTGTCTCCCATCTTTCGTAGGCTTCTTCATATTCCATCTGCCCTTCAAGTGTGCTCATGTCATAATCCTTACGCCTCGGCATAGTTGGAACCAGCAGCTTGTTGAGGTCAAGTCCCACCGCCAATGTGTTGTAATCGGCAAGGGGGAACATGAAATTTGCGCCCAACCTGAGATTGGTGGGAAGATAGGCATAGTTCTGCCCATGATCATAACTCACTTTAGTGCCGATATTTGAGATATCGAATCCCCATGCGAACTGACACTCGTTTCGGCCTATCATCGGATAAGTGACAAAATATCCCGATATGTCAGCTGAAAAGGCGCTCGCAGGACTTGTTGTCTCACCGGAGTAGGTGTTTTCATACGACAGGTCGGAAAGAATATATCTTAACACCACACCCATGGAAAATTTTTCCGACAATTTTCGGGAATATCCCAGATCTATGGCAAATTCGTATGGATGAATTGTCTGCACGGGCTCTATTCCGCTTCCCCAGTCCCCCACGGTGACCTCTCCCAAAGAAAAATATCTGAATGAGGCGCTAACCGACTGATTGTCGCCGTCTCCAATTTTATAATATCCCGAAATGTCGGCAAGAAAGATATCATTCACAATTTTTCTCAACCAAGGTGTGTATGACAAGGCTATCTCGGCTTTGTTATAGGCGAAGGCATATTTCGACGGATTCCAGAACTGGGAATTCACGTCAGGGTCGGTGGCAGCACCGAGATTACCCATTCCGGAACCTCTCGCGTCCGGGGTGATGCCGAGTGATGTGACTCCGGTGTTCACCGGATTGAAATCCTCGTCCTTGATATCGTTTTGAGAATAGATCGTCTGATAGCAACACAACATTATTGTCGCCACCAAAATTATTCTTATGAAACTGGCTTTGCAGACCTTTCCCGGCATATTATTGTAACTTGAAAAATTCTTATTTATTGCCTCATTTCACTTTCATCGCCTATGACTTTATTGCCTCATTTCACTTTCACAGTCAATGACCCGAAAAGTTCATTTTCCAGCATCAGACGGTCGCCCGGTTTTACTTCAACTCCCTTACTCAATGCCGGCACAATCAGGTCGCCCATCTTCATGGTATTCATTTCCGAAAACTTTGAAATCAACACATCAATATTTTTCGACATATCCTCATGTCTCCACTCTTCAACCCTCTCTCCATTCAATGAAAGGTTCATGTCAAGGCAATCAGGGTTTTCAGGAAAGTCCATGAAAATTCCGTGAATCATCGCCTTATCAAACGACACGGCCTCGCTGAACGACAAACCTTCCCTCACACATCTCTCCTTTAATTCCGGAAATTGGAAATGTATCACCGGAGCTACCTGTGAATAATATCTCCGTGCAAAACGCGGGGAGATTGATTTTCCCAATCGCGAAATCCTCACCGCAACCGAAGCCGAGGCCGTGACTAAACCGACATCATCCGGCATGAAAAACGGTTTACCACGGTTAGAGAGGGCTGAATCTGCAAGCAGGAACCAAGATTGTCTATCCCTTTTCCCGGCTGTGCCGTAATTATTTTCAAACACTATTATTTTCATATCATGGTGGTGTTACTGCAAGTTTTGACGATCTTCTCATCCGTTCCCCGGTTTCTGTAACAACCGTGGCTCTATATGGATAAATGCCCCTTGGTATCCGCCTCCCCCCGTAATCATTCAGATTCCAGCTTAAATTCATTCTGTTCGTGCCGGTTGTCACCCTTTCCACCGGTGCAGACCACACTCTTCTCCCTGCCATGTCAAACACCTCGATACGGCAATCGGCAAGTCTGCTTCCGCCATCAGTCTCTATAATGAAAGTAACCTCATTCGTAGCAGGGCTAACATCTGTGGCCAATACCGTAATCGCCGGCTCCCTCAATGCAGAAATTGAAAATTCCAGCTCCTCTGTCGTAGAGTTGCCCGCATTGTCCCACACCGTAAACTTAAGGTTATGACGACCTGCGGCGATACCTGTTATCTCATAAGCCAATGTTCCAGAAGTCACATCCATCAGATCCGGTTCATAGTAAGCTGCAAGATCTGTGAAAAATATTTTATCATCGATTGCAAGAACCATATCATGTCCGATTCCCGAACCTGAAATGTTTATCCCTGAGTCATCCCTCATTTTTACATATAAAACAGGATTTTCAGTCACCTCGCCTCCGGTTTTGAAACCGGGGTTATTAAGATATATTTCAATGATTTCAGGCCCCTCATGGTCATCAGACACCGTGTCGTTTACACCATAAACATAAAATTTTTCAAACGAACCGTTAGCCTCGACACCCTCATTACTGTGGGAATAAAAAGATAAAAGAGCCGGTGAGAAATTATCGTCGACCTCTGCGGGAATCAGAAGTTTTGTGCTCCATCTTCCGTTCTTGACTTCAGTCTTCCCTTTGAAAAGACACACTTCTCGGTCATTATAAACCATCTCCTCGCCGTCATCGCCATTACCTAAAGTTGTCACAACCTTTTCTCCGGCATACAAGCTAATTTCCAGAACTCCATCATATCCCTCCAAAAGTTTAGCTGCGGCATTATCTATATGTCCTGTCACCTCAATTGTCGAGCCTGCGTTAAAGACCGGGAAAGATTCTTTGTCATCAATAGCCTCAAGACCTAAACTGTCGATTTTCACTGAATTTACAGGGCGTCTCAATCTCAAAGAGGGGTCACCTATCAATCCATATCTCAGTTTGTTGGAACCTGTGTTGCTCCCATTCTTGCCTTCCAGCATCATTTCGCCCACGCTTAAAGGTTTTCCCTCTTTGTCATTTTCAAAGAAATGGGAAGAGGTTGCCCGGTTTAGTTCTCCGTTACTTGCAATAAGCACCTCCCGGCTCGGACACAACATGCCGATCACGCCGCCTGAAGGGTTAAGCCAAAGTGCTTCAGCGCCGCTTATTTCATCACTATCCCAGTTCATAAATTCACAGGTGGCTGCATAGATGAATGGAAGCCTTTTATTTTCAAGCTTTCCAATGTCGGTCCATGTTAGAAGATGTTCATGCCCCCACTCTCTGTTATTTGCATGACCGATATAATCAATAAACAATACCCCTTCATTGATTTTTGACAACAGTCGTGCGCTTGCCTGCGGATATGCTTTACCCGTGGCAGTGTATTCAAGCGGATAGGAGTCGAGATATAGCTTTTCATACAGCATGTCAGACCCTTTAGTCCCCTTTTTCATCTCCTCGATACAGTTTTCCGCCTGTGTTAGATGTATGCCTGAATCTCCATCGTCGGCAATAACCATCACACTGTTTCTCCAGTTTCCCCAATCTTCCGACTTCATATATCCCTCAAGTTTATCTATGGCATAATTGGCCTCCTGGAGACTCTTAACGGGCATCCTTCCCACCGCCACATTGATTTTTGCATTAGCAATATTAAATTCGCCGGACACATCCTCAAGCATTCCGATATAATCATCGGTGGAATATGATGTAGTCAAACTTTCTCCATCCGGACTCTGCCATATCGGGATACGCGGATAGCCCGCATTTTTAACCACACCCGTAACCATCTTGTTGTCGTAGGTAGGGCGACTCATTATCAGACAATAATTCGGATAACTTCCGGCTACACCTCCGGCCCTGTCAAACCACATCTTTAGAAGTTTCCGGAATGCTGTCACATCCGGTTTACCCGATGAGAATTCATTATAGACCGTTTCAGGTGTCACTGTCACTATCCTTAGTCCGTCGGTGCCCGCATGCAATTCCTCGAATCTTTCGGCGGCACTTAAATATTCCGCAGGAGATATCACAAGCATGTCGGGTGCCTCAAGCCCATGAAGATCCTGATTCTCAATTTCCCCACAAAAGATTATGTCATTTTCAACCGATTCCGGCTCAAAAGCCACAAATTCCCGATAACCTTCCTTCACAGGCAGCTTTATCATCCCGTTTTCATAATCACAATCAACAATAACCGGGTTCAGAGGATCAGTCACATCCCACACCATGGTTCTCTCTGTTGCATTTCCGATCTCCACCAAACCGGCAATTCCCGGATTAACATAAAAATATAACATTCCCTCATGAAGCTCGATCTTTCTCGGATATTCAAGTTCTATATAATCAAGAGCAGCCATACTCACAGTACCGGAGCCGTTAAATTTTATATTGAGGTCAAGATTCTCTCCCGGGTTTTCCACCCTTTTCACGGATAGTGTTGTCGTTATCAATTTGGAATCGGAAGCCGGCAACAGATCTGCTGTGGTAGCTCCGAGAGTAAACCCGTTTGCAGAAAAAACGAGAGAGGAAACACCCGATGATGTTTTGCTGCCGAAAGCGGTGGAAATTATAGCGTCACCGCTATTACCGGGTAATTCAAATTTAAGGTTACGGGAAGCATTAGCCCTGAAATCCTCCCCAAGCATCAGACGCCCTGACTTCATTGCCGATACAAGATCTGTTTCATGCACCATCCTTTCCACAAAGAAATCAATCACGTCTCCTTCCTGAACTCCGGTGAGGTTAATTCTTCCAGGCTCTTTTCTTTCCGTCTCCCTGTCGCTCAGGAAATAATAGGCATGGTCGGAATAAGGGTCTCCGATATGGCAATACGTGGTTTCTCCATTGTCGGAAAGTCTCCATTTCACCGACCCGGATCCGAAGAAGATGAGTCCGTCACCCACGGCAATCGAGGGCACCAATGGCAGATCATCGGGAGAGTCAAGATTCTCGCTCAACATTCCCCCTCCATATCCATAGACATTCACCTTGGAAAGATCCCCGAAACCATATTTTTTCAAGTCATCACCCGGTATGAAATGCATACCCGTTCGAGGCACCTCTATTTTAACCCATTTCCCGGATGATAAAACGGAATGGTGCGAATATCCGGAGGCATCGCTCCTGAAATTCACCGATAGTAAAGACACAAACAAAAGTATCAGTGTGTAAATAGTCGACGGTTCTCGTTTCGCCATCCCGAAATTTCTCTAAACAAACAACGAAAAGGCTTATCCCTATATTGCCTGTTTATAGGGCCATATCCCGCCTTGCAGATAATTCTCCCATTGCTCCGTTCCCCCGCAAAAAACATTAATGTCAACATCTCCCTTGACGCCGGGCACCTTCCCATGATGGTCATATTGCCAGAAAGTCCATTCGGCATTTATCGGATTCTCTTTAAACCTGCATATCCATAAAGGGCATCCGGGCATCGTTTCCTCTATAAAGTCATAATATCCGTCGAAATTAGTATATATCATGACTCGGTAACCCAGGAGGTTCATATAGTCCACCATATTCACAAGCCTGTTTTTTATGACGTCGGCTGAGACTCCGTCGGCATTGCCGGAACTTTCTACATCGATAACCAGTCCCAGGTCATAATGGTGCGGGCCCACGGCCCGAAGGAAATTCACCGCCTGCTCCACTCCGTCGCAATCAAACCTGAAATAATGGTAGGCTCCCGTTTTTAATCCCACTTTCCGCGCCTCTTCATAATTTCTTTTAAAAAGGCTGTCGCGGTGGGTAATCCCCTCGCTCGCCTTCATGAAGACAAACTCAACTCCCGAGTCTGCCACTTTATTGAAGTCGATGATTCCGTTATGGTGTGAAACATCGATCCCTCTCACGGGATATTTATCCGAATCGACATAAGGGGGTGTATTGAATATTGCCTTATAGACCCATACGGCGGAAAAAACCAACAGGCATAATACAATCAGAAAACCTGCTGCCGCAATCAGATCCTTGGGAGGACGGCTCCTTAGGTAACCCATATTGCAAATATAACCATAATTTAGAATGATAATAACATGAATAAACTTTATTTTTGCCTATAGATTTAAGGGGATGGCTAAAATAATATTCACAGTCATAATTTTAGGGGTGGCATTTTATTCCATTGTCCTTGGCTTCAGAAAAGGGCTCACAAACTGTGTCCCGTCTCTTATCGCCACCGCTTTCGGAGTGGCATCGGTCAGAATCTTTACCTCCGGCACTCTTGCCCCTCTACATACTTTCATTCCATGGAATTTTGAACCTGCCTACCTCGAGTTTGTCGACAACTTTCTCTGGGCTGCATTGATCTATTCAGCCGTCTATATAGCATTAAAGGTATTTTGCAGCATTTTCAGCCGGCTTCTATCCATAATTCCCGTGGGTATGTTCAACCGTATTGTTGGCTCCCTATTCATGCTGTTTAAAAATCTCTTGTGGCTCTCACTCCTGTTCAACCTTATTCTATGTTTTAGTCCGGAAATCGGGCTGCTTGATTACGAAAAATCAAACGACGGTAACCTTATCGCCGGCATACTCGATCTTGCACATGCCGTCACCGGATGTGTCAGCGCAGATTATTTGTCGCATCTTGTGCAATTAAAAGAGGCCTCTTTCATTAGTTAGGCAACAAATATGTAACTTTGCAACATTATTCCCTCCTGTAATGTTATATTCGTAAAACCCAGAGATTCCGATGTTAAAGATAAACGACCTAAAAGCCGCCATCGATGGTAAGGAAATCCTTCGCGGCATCAATCTTGAAATAAACGCCGGCGAAGTTCACGCAATCATGGGACCCAACGGTTCCGGCAAGTCAACCCTTTCGATGGTGCTGGCAGGCAATCCTGCCTATGAGGTGAATGGAGGATCTGCAATTTTCTGTGGCAAAGACCTGCTCCGGATGCCCCCGGAAATAAGAAGTCACGAAGGTCTTTTCTTGGGGTTCCAGTACCCTGTCGAGATTCCGGGCGTTTCCATGGTGAATTTTATGAGAGCGGCCATCAATGCAAAAAGAAAATATTTTGGTGAGACTCCCATGAGCGCTTCCGACTTTCTCAAGCTTATGCGTGAGAAAAGATCGGTGGTTGAGCTTGACAACAAACTTGCTTCACGTTCAGTCAACGAGGGTTTTTCCGGGGGTGAGAAAAAAAGAAACGAAATTTTCCAGATGGCTGTTCTTGAGCCTAAGCTGGCAATTCTCGATGAAACCGATTCCGGACTTGACATCGACGCACTCAGGATTGTGGCTAACGGTGTCAACAAACTGAAATCTTCCAATAATGCAACAATTGTTATAACCCACTATCAGCGTCTTCTCGATTATATCAAACCCGATTTCGTACATATCCTTTACAAAGGCCGAATAGTGATGACCGGCGGACCCGGCCTGGCTCTTGAACTTGAGGAAAAAGGCTATGACTGGATCAAAGAGATGGCCGACAGTGACAACGACTGATTCCGGGCTTATGAATGTGCTTGACCAATATATAGACCTTTATGAATCAAACCGCTCTCTCGTGAATGAAGGGAGTAATAAGATTCTGAACCTGAAGCGTGAGGAGGCTCTCTCTATACTTAAGGATTTTGATCTACCAAAAAAAGGCACGGAAAATTATGAAATAACCGACCTTAAGGAGATTCTGGGATATGATTACGGGGTGAATCTTAACAGGCTTGACCTCCGTGTTGACGAATCGGCACCATTCCATTGCGGAGTTCCGAATCTTTCTTCCCATCTCGTGTTTCTCAAAAACGATATTTATTCAGCAAAGGAAACGGAGTTGCCGGCAGGTGTTTATGTGGGTAGCCTTAAAGATTTTTGCCACACTTATCCTGAATTGGCGCTAAAACATTATGGACACCTTGCCGATATCCGAAACCCCTTGGTGGCGCTAAATTCATTGCTTGTGCAAGACGGTGTTGTGGTCTGGGTGAAAGAGGGTGTGAAACATGAAAAACCCGTCCAGATCGTAGGAATTCTGGAAAATGACTTCCCGTTAATGGCGCTTCGTCGTATTCTTGTTATTGCGGAAAAAGATTCGGAGATTAAAATTCTGGTTTGCGACCACACACGCACGGGAAACGTTAATTTCTTGAACCTTCAGGTGGCGGAGATATATGCTGAAGCTAATGCATCGGTGGAGGTTTGCGAGATGGAGGAGTCAACCGAGACAACCTCACGTCTGGCGGCAGCCTACGTGAATCAGGATAAGTCGAGCAGGGTCTCCGCCGTGGGGATAACCCTCTTCAATGGAGTCACCCGAAACGAATATCATTGCTCCTTCAAAGGGGAGGATGCATCGCTGCAGCTATCAGGCATGGCGATTGAAGACCGGAAACGCAAGGTGGATACTTTTTCAGTGGTTAATCACACTTTGCCCGGATGTCACACCGATGAACTTTTCAAATATGTGGTTGATGATGATGCTGCCGCCGCCTTTTCAGGCTTGATAAGGGTATTTAAAGGTGCCTCAAAGACAGAGGCTTATCAAAGCAACCGTAATCTGATAGGCAATGACGGAGCGAGGGTGTTTTCAAAACCGAGGCTCGAGATCTATGAAGACGACGTGAAGTGTAGCCATGGCTCAGCCATAGGTCAGCTTGACCCGATGCAGATATTTTATATGCGTTCCCGAGGCCTTTCGGAAGATGAGGCACGTTTCTTGCTCAAACAGGCTTTCATGTCAGATGTAATCGACCGTGTTTCAATCCCGGGGTTCAAAATGCGGCTTCACAATCTCGTGGAACGCCGTTTTGCAGGCGATTTCAAAAATTGTGCCTCCTGCAGCAATTCTAAACGTGAAAAATGATTGATGTTGAAAAAATAAGGCGACAATTCCCAATCCTGGAAAGAAAAGTGTCAGGGAGGCAGCTCGTCTATCTCGACAACACGGCCACATCCCAGGCTCCTCTCTCGGTTGTGGAAGAGATCGGAAGGATCTACCGCGGGCATCGTGCCAATGTGCACCGTGGAGTGCACACACTTTCTCAGGAAATGACCGCCCTTCAGGAAAAAAGCCGTGATAAGGTCCGTGAATTCATCAACGCTCAAAGCATTGAGGAGATTATTTTCACTCGGGGCACAACCGAGTCTATAAATCTTGTGGCAGCATCTTTCGGACAAAGGTTCCGGGAGGGAGACGAAATTATCCTCACCGTAATGGAACACCACGCCAACATTGTGCCCTGGCAACTTTTGAGAGAGAGAACAAGGATAAAACTTAAGGTTGTAGAAATCAACGAAAAAGGAGAAATCGACCTTGAACAATATGAGGCTCTTTTCTCCGAAAAGACAGTCTTGGCTTCATTCTGCCATGTCAGCAATGTTTTGGGCACAGTCAATCCGGTTAAAGAAATGATAGCCACGGCTCATCGCCATGGTGTGCCCGCACTTGTTGACGGAGCCCAGGCTTCCCCTCACATTAAAATTGATGTAAGGGATCTTGATTGCGATTTCTATGTTTTCTCGTCCCACAAAATGTATGGACCCTCCGGTGTAGGTATTCTCTATGGGAAGAGGGAGCTGCTTGAAAGCATGCCACCGTGGCAGGGTGGCGGCGAGATGATTGCCAAGGTTACTTTCAATCACACCGATTTTGCCGACCTTCCGTTCAAGTTCGAGGCAGGCACACCCGATTATATCGGTATTGCAGCTTTTTCCAAGGCTATAGATTTCATAAATGAAACCGGTTTGGGAAATATTGAACGGCATGAACTTGAACTCGCCCGTTTTGCGGAAGAGGGTCTTCGGAATATTGATGGAATCAGGATTTATGGAGAGGCTAAGGATAAAGGTCCGGTGATTTCTTTTCTGCTTGCCGGGGTTCACCCTTATGATCTGGGACTTTTGCTCGACAAACAGGGAGTTGAGGTTAGGACCGGGCATCATTGCGCGATGCCTTTGATGGACCGTCTCGGTATTCCGGGCACTGTCCGTGCCTCCTTTGCCGTCTATAACACTCTCGACGAGGCAAAAAGACTGATTTCAGCCGTAGAAACTGCCGCCTCAATCCTTAAATAACAATTCCTATCTTTTGAGGGGAAACCTCCCGGTTTCCCCATCAGTGAAGTCAGGAGACTTCCCCTCCATGTTTCACCGACTATAACTTAGGAGGGGAAACCTTCCGGTTCCCCCATCAGTGAAGTCAGGAGACCTAACCCCATGTTTCACCGACTATAACTTAGGAGGGGAAACCTCCCGGTTTCCCCAAACGGGGA
>JAFLTM010000026.1:0-5628 GCA_022509225.1 Muribaculaceae bacterium | reverse complement strand
TAACTTAGGAGGGGAAACCTCCCGGTTTCCCCAAACGGGGAAGTCGGGAGACTTCCCTCCCTGATATATAACAAATTGAGGGATGCAAAAAATTGCATCCCTCAATTAAACTAATCTAACCTTGATTTTTATTGAATTGTTCCTACAACAGTACCACCGATCTTCGACCATCCCGGATTCTGATAGATCACGGAAGTCTCCTCGTTCTTGTCGGGCGAAGCCTTACGGAATGCCGACTGACCGATAGGTGACAGATACAATGCCGGGGTGAATCTCAATCCATCGAAATAAGGATTGTTTAATGCTGAGATCTGATAGGGATGAACATAGTCGCCGGATATTGCCTGGTCAGACATGTTACCCGTACCACCTGCCACATCAACTATGGTATTGGTGGAATTTTCATCAACATTATACTCCACACCGTTTATCACCATGCCAAGTGGCTTACCATCCGAATTCATAAGATTCAACGGATTCACACCTGCTGAAATGTCATATACGGTGCCCCAGAATTTGATACCTTCGATCTGATATGGATTTGAAGCCAATTGGTCGAGCGAACGCCAACGACGGAGGTCATCCATACGGAAACCCTCAGCGCTTAATTCGCAACGGCGTTCACGACGCACGTTATAGAGAGTCGGGCTAACAGTGCCTCCGGCTGAGTAAGCTCCCCAGTCCCACAAGGCTTCCTGATTCATATCGGTTGCACCGATAGTCTTGTTAAAGTCGGGATCAACCATCGCACGGCGACGAAGAGCCTGCCAGTAGTTTGAAGCGTTGTTGTCGGGAGTTCCGTTTAGTTCCACACAAGCCTCCATATAGTTAAGAAGAGCCTCTGTGCCACGGAACACGATTGATCCTTGCACACCATGATTATGTTCACCCGGATTTGGTGTGTAAACCATACCTTTCTTGATACCGAAACCGGTCACGAGTCTGGTTTCGGAAGTACCTGTTGTAAGCCAACCTTCCTGGAATCTTTCCACATCACCGTCAATGGTGTAGCAAGTGATACATTGATCCCCCTTTGTAAATATCTGTATACGTGAATCGCGGTTCTGGAGAGTTGCGGTCACACCCTGATTCTCCCAGTTAGGATCATAACCTGAACCTGCAGCATAGAAAGGAAGTCCGTTCTGCATCACGAATGAGTTCACCATACCTCTTGTCCAACCCGAGTTGCCACCGTTACGCTGGAACTGCATGTAGATCATGTTGTAAATGCTCTGAGAAAGGTTGTATTGCTTGTAGAGCAACACCTCGTCATAATTTGAAAGATCCTGCTCCGTAAACATAGCGTAATAAGGATTCAAGACAGCACCTGATGCGGAATATCCATCTTCCGTACCCGTATTTTCCGCCAGGTTGTTCACCAATGCATCGGCAACCGGTTGAGCGGAGCTCATCGCCTCCTGAAGGAAGTATCTGATTTCGGAGTTGATATCGAACCCGTTAAGCATCGACTGGTCTCCCGGCCATCCCGGTCCACCCGGAACCAATGCTGTTCCGGCATGATATTTCAGCCATGTACCCTCAAAGAGTGCCACGCGTGAACGTAGCAACTGGGCACAAGCTCTGTTCAACCTTTGTTTACCAATTGTTGAGGGTGTTGTCTCCGGAAGCAATTGAATAGCCTTTGCAAGGTCGTCGAGTATCTGACGTGCCACCTGGTTACGCGGATAGCGTACGGATGCTTCCAGCAACACCTCCTCATCATCGGGTAAAGCTGTGAGGATAATCGGGAAGTCACCTATCTCTTTATAATTCAACCAGTAGAGATACGCACGGAAGAAATACATCTCACCGATATATTCATCCACCATGGAATCACCGCCACTGATCTGGCCTGCTTCATATTTTGGTAATACCTGGTCAAAGAAATAGTTGGCATTCCTTATTCCGGTAAAACTCCAGTAGGATCCGTCACCGGTAGGAGTACGATTGTTCGAAGGATCCCAGATTGTCGATGCGTTCATGCCGACCTGATTATCGGTACCATTGTCAAGGATAAAGGTCCCTAATGAATAGGTGTACTGATCATGCACAGGGAAATTGCCATAGAAATTGATGGCGTAGCTTCCAAGCTGGTCGGCCGTCTGGAAAAAGTTTTCCGGCACTATCGAGCTTTCCGGCATCTTGTCCAGAAAGTCTGTACAGGAAGAAAACCCTAAGACCGATCCACCTATAATAAGAGCGGAAATATATTTGTTCATAGTTAGCTGATTTTAGAATGTTACGTTAAGACCGAAGGAAAGGGTCCTTGATAGAGGATAAACCTTACCATAACCGTAAGCGCTATAGTATGCATCCACCAATTCCGGATCGCCGGTTCCTGTGAAGTCAGTGATTGTGAATAAATTTTCAGCTGAGAAGAATATACGGAGGTTTTCTATGTAAGCCTTCCTGGTTATCTTCTGAGGAATTGTGTAACCGATTGTTATATTTTTCATTCTGAAATATGAGGCATCCTGCAGATACTTTGTCTGACGCTGGAAGTTTCTGCCACCACTCCAGTTGGGACGCGGATAATATGAATCTAAGTTCGGACCCAACGGATTGGTTGTGTCGGCCGGACGGAAATAGTCAAGGTGCTCAATAAGACCGGCAGCCTGCCACTGGTTGTTGGCGAATGGGCCGGTGAATACTGCGTCTGATGCCCAGTAGTCACGTTTACCCACACCTTGCATGAATATTCTCAAGTCGAACCCTTTCCAGGCAGCATCAACAGTGATACCATATTGATATCTCGGGGTTGAGTTACCGATAATGGTCCAGTCGCCACTGTCGTCTGCGGTATAGTTTCCTTGGGATAACGCTCCGTCGCCGTCAAGGTCGGCGTACATGATGTCACCTGCGCTCCAACCGGAAGATGCGATGATACTTTGGTTCACCTGAGCCAGGTGTGCGTCCATCTCTTCCTGGGTCTTTGCAATACCCACTGTTGTGAAGCCCCAGATGGAACCAAGTTTAGCGCCGTTGTAGTAAGGACCATTCTTACCGTTAGGCTGTCCTATGCTAAGGCTCTTGTTCGGGTTGTTGTCGTAGGAATCAATCCAGATCTGATAGTCGGAAAGATTAAGGGCTACACCGTATGAGAACTCGTTGATGCGGTCGCGCCAACCGATCGACAATTCCCAACCTTTGGAAACTGTTGAAACACTGTTGACATTAGGAACTGTTGCACCAAGAACTGAGGGGAGATCGGGGCCGGGACCTAACATGTCGCTGATCTTGCGGTTGTAATAATCGAATGAACCGTAGAGCCTATTGTTGAAGAGACCCCAGTCAAGACCTATATCCCATGTGCGGGTTCTCTCCCATGTGAGTGAATTGGACACAAGGCTTGGAGGTGTGGAAACAGTCTGCTTCTGATTGTTGACAAGCCATCCGTATGAGTTGGCACTGTAACCCATGTTGCTATAGGTGGGATACCATGCATCAGTGGTCTGGTTGCTCAAGATACCCCATGAGTAACGGAGTTTCAAGATTTCAACCTTGTCGGCAGCCGACTCAAAGAATTTTTCCTGGGCGATATTCCATCCCAAAGAGAATGAGGGGCTCCATGACCAGCGTTTTCCGGCACGGAAACGTGAGGATCCGTCATAGCGGATATTACCCTCAACCAGGTAACGGCCGTTGTAATCATAGTTGATACGGCCGAACCAACCTGCTGTTGACCATGAATATGAACCTCCGGCAACTGTTGCGGTACCGTTTGTGGTGTCAAGATACGGTATATCGGCGATAATCTCAGTTTGTTGAGCCGAGAAATCCTTGTAGTTTAACTGCTCTGCCTGGAAACCTGCCATCACCTTAAAGTTGTTGGCATCGTTGATGGTCCAGCTATAGGTTGCATAAACATTGGGATTGAAATAATTCTGCCTGTAGTTGTAATCATATACACGTGAATTTGAAGGCATCGCAGCAGCATTGTCCTGGTAAGCCACGTCATCCACACTGTAGGAATATGTGTTCAGATAGTATTGGTGAATATTGCGGGTGTAGTAACGGTAGTTGAACTCTGCGTTGATCACAAGCCCGTTAATCGGAGTGATCATGAAGTTGAACTGTTGGTCAAGCTGATTTTTGTGGTCGTAGTAACGTCCACCCTCTGTCAAAGCCGGAATATAGGATTCACGTACATAGTGTCCGTTCGGGTCGGTTACCGGTATGAGAGACCAGTAACGCATCACGTCGTGATAGAACTGGTTGCTTGCGTTTTCACCTATCAGTGATGGAGCCTCATATTGGTTTCTCCACCATTTTGTGGCATACTGGAATTGCAGCCATTTGGTGAGCTGGATTGTGGCACGGCCATTGATGGTGTATCTCTGCATGTTGTCGTCACCGTAACGGAGAATACCTTCCTGATCGAGAAGGTTTGCGGAGAAATAATAGTTCACCTTTTCATTACCACCGTTTACAGAGATATTATGTTCCTGGGTGAAAGGATTTTTGCCGAAATGTTCATCCAACCAGTCGGTGTTTGCGATAGGAATTATATCCACATAGTCCCAAACCTCCCAATGGCCGTTCAAGGGGTTTTCAAACATTGTTGGACCGATACCGGTCTCCATATAATTCTTGATCTGTGCAACCTTCGTGTCAGGGAGCCATTGTCCGCCACCTCCATTTATAGAACCCTCGTTCATAACAATCGCAAAGTTGTAAGAGTCCATTTTATGCGGCATCCTAATTGCATGGTTCCAGCGGAATGAGTCGCTATAGTTAACAGTTATCTTACCCTCTTTACCTTTCTTGGTGGTAACGATAATCACACCACCGGCAGCACGCGATCCATAGATAGATGACGCTGCGGCATCCTTAAGGATAGAGATTGACTCAACATCCTGCGGGTTCACGGTCTGCAGGTCACCCTCCATACCGTCGATAATAACAAGAGGTGAGGCTGTTGAGTTACCGATAGAACCGTTACCACGGATATTCATGGAACGGGATGCCGAGAGGTTACCACCGGTGCTCGGTGCTGTAACAGTAAGACCGGGAGCCACGCCCACCAACGCGTCTGAAAGGTTGGAAACCGGACGGTTGGTCAAGTCGGCTGATGTCACTGTTGAAACGGCACCTGTAAGGTTAGCCTTCTTCTGGGTACCGAAACCGACGACAACGATTTCACCCAGATTCTGGGAATCGTCATACATCGTCACATTCAAATGCTCGCCTTCCCATTTTGTTTCGTAGGGAGTGCAGCCCACCATGTTGAAACGGAGGGTCTGGCCTCTTTCCACACCGGCAAGCGAGAAATTACCGTCAACATCAGTTGCGGTGCCCTTGGTTGTCCCCGGTATCATGATGGTGACACCAATCATAGGCTCGCCATACTGGTCGACTACCGTACCTGTAGCTGTCTCAGGTGCAGGCGATTCAGCTGCCATAGCACTGAACCCTGTCAGTGCCGGCACCAAAAACGCGAACAGACATGCCGTGAAAACCGACAGTATCTGTTTCTTGAATTGGTTAGTTTTACTCATGTTTTTAAAATTATATTGAATTGAATTAATTGTTTAAAATGACTTTTAAACATTATAATAAACTCTATTTTTAAATACCCTAATCACGCGGATTAGGGAATCCGACAAGCAATATTAATAAATATTTTTA
>JAFLTM010000025.1 GCA_022509225.1 Muribaculaceae bacterium | reverse complement strand
TGATTGCTCTGTAAAAATATTAAGAGCCTTAGAAAGAGAGGCGATCCCAGGAACGCCTGTATCACGCTTGTATCAAAAGGCAATGGAAATTGTGGTGGCAGATGGACTTGGTGAATTTTTTATGGGACATCGCAGCCAGGTCGGTTTCATCGGCCATGGTATTGGCATTGAATTAAACGAATTGCCGGTAGTGAATGCAAAAAGCACCGATATTCTTCAAAAAAACATGACACTGGCATTGGAACCTAAATTCGTTATCCCTGAAGTGGGTGCTGTAGGAGTAGAGAATTCTTACCGGGTAACGGATTCCGGGCTTGAGAACCTGACGAATTACAATGAAGATATTCAACAATTTTAGAGCCCGACCCCAAATTTATGCCAATGGATTTAAGCAAGGAACTTGAAAATCCTGTTTTTAAGCTTATCGGTGAGATCGCTCATCAGCGGCATGAAGAGGTTTATGCCGTAGGCGGTTTCGTAAGAGATATTTTCCTTAATCGAAAGTCGAAAGATATTGACTTTGTGGTTGTTGGATCCGGTATTGATCTGGCAAAGGAAGTGGCGATGAAATTAGGGAAAAAGGCTTCATTAGCTGTTTTTCCTAATTTTGGCACGGCACAAATAAAGTTTAAAAATTTGGAACTTGAATTCGTCGGTGCACGTAAAGAATCCTACAATTTTAACTCTCGTAATCCCATTGTTGAGTCAGGAACCCTCGAGGAAGATCTAACCAGAAGAGATTTCACTATAAATGCCATGGCTATAGCCCTCAACCCCGAGAATTTCCTCGGATTCGTTGATCCATTCGACGGCATGAAAGATCTCCGAGAGGGAATAATAAGGACACCGACCAATCCCGACATAACATTTTCCGACGATCCACTAAGAATGTTAAGGGCAGTCAGGTTTGCTTCCCAATTGAATGAATTATCGCCTTCCGGGAAAATTTCACACCCTCACTCTTTTAGACTTTCTTCTGAAACTCTTGCCGCAATACATAAGAATGCCGACAGAATGCAAATCATTACAAGAGAAAGAATAAATGATGAATTGTCGAAGATAATGAGGTCGCCCAAACCTTCGGTTGGATGGAAAATAATAGAAAAAACCGGCTTGTTAGACTACGTCTTCCCCTCTCTTATTCCCTTGAAAGGAGTAGAATTCAAGGATGGTAAAGGTCACAAAGATAATTTTTACCACACCTTGCAGGTTGTTGACAATGTTGCTGTTCGATCTGATAATGAATGGCTCAGATGGGCTGCTCTGTTGCATGACATCGCCAAACCCAACACGAAAAAATATGACCCGGCTGTAGGATGGACATTCCATAGCCATAATTTTGTAGGGCAAAAAATGGTTCCCAATATTTTTAGGGAAATGAAAATGCCTTTGAACGAAAAGATGAAATATGTGGCTAAACTGGTCGGGCTTCACATGCGGCCTCAGTCTGTAAGTGACGAAGGTGTGTCAGATTCAGGAGTGAGAAGACTTATAACAGACGCAGCCGATGATATTGAGGATCTTATGATTCTTGCCGAATCCGACATAACTTCTAAAAGACCGGAAAAAGTGCATGCTCAACTTTCCGGATTCCGTAAACTAAGGCAACGTATTGATGAGATTAATGATGCTGATGCCCTAAGAAACTGGAAAAATCCGGTGAATGGCACTGAAATTATTGAGCAGATGGGAATTCCTCCCGGACCAATGGTGGCAAGTCTTAAGAACTTGGTAAAGGAGGCGATTATAGAAGGTATCATTCCCTACGACCACGATAAAGCCTGGGAATATCTTAAAGAACGCCTCCCCGAAATATTGAAAAAATAAGGGCCCTTATGCTCAGAACATATCTGCCGACACAAAAGCGTCTTTTAATATCTCTATTTTGTAAGACTCCTCAGTTCCACTGCATGACGCTATATCAAATCTGTAGTCATAGAGTCCCTGAAGTCTTTGGATATACGCATCTGCAGCTTTTACCATTCTTTTCCTTTTGTCGGAAGTCACAGCTTCCAATGGATCCAAATTCAAATCAACCCTTGCTTTTACTTCCACAAGGATGATTTGACTGTCTTTTTGAACTATGATATCTATTTCTGTCTTACCAAGTTTCCAGTTTCTTTCCAAAACCGTATATCCTTGTTTGATATATTCTTTAACAACGAGATCCTCCGCTTTCCGTCCCCATTCATAAGCCGCGATTTTCTTTTTATCTGCTTCTTTTTTCATTTTTTTCAGATGGCTTTAAACGACATGTCTAGTCCCTTTACACTATGCGTCAAAGCCCCTACAGATATATAGTCAACTCCTGCCTCTCCATAGGCGCGTAGATTCTCAAGAGTTATACCGCCTGAGGATTCCGTCTCCTTCTTACCCCCCACGATTGCAACCGCCTCCTTGGTCATTTCCGGCGTAAAATTGTCAAACATAATCCTGTCGACCCCTTCTATCTCCGTTAGTTTCTTCACGTCATCCAATGTCCGGGCCTCGACCTCCACCTTTAATTCCTTATTATTATTCTTACAATATTTCAAAGCTCTTTCCACAGCTTTCTCTATTCCGCCGGCAAAGTCGATATGGTTATCCTTTATCAGAATCATGTCAAAAAGTCCTATTCTGTGGTTCTCTCCTCCACCGGTTTTTACTCCCTCTTTTTCAAGCATGCGCATCCCGGGAGTTGTCTTTCGTGTGTCTAAAACTTTCGTATTTAAGCCTTTGAGTCGTTCCTGAAATTTCTTTGTCATTGTTGCTACGCCACTCATTCTTTGCATTATATTGAGCAACGTCCGTTCTGCCATCAGCAAAGATCTGACTCGTCCCTCTGCCACAAAAACCACATCCCCTTTTTTTACCTCTGAACCATCCTGGATTAAAACATCAACCTTAATTTCAGGATCCAATTTCTTTAAAACTTTAATCGCCACGTTGATTCCCGATATTATACCGTCCTCTTTTATCAACAATTTGGATTTGCCATACGCATCTTCCGGTATGGTTGACAGTGTCGTATGGTCACCGTCACCTATATCTTCTGCAAAGGCAAGTTCTATCAGGTCTTCAATCAGTTGCTCCTTAGTTTTCATTCTTTCTTTAATTATTCTTTCCTGATTTTTATATTTTTGATTATCCACAAAGTTAAGCAATAAACGATTCTTGACAAAATTTGACAATTTTGATAACACAATCACGTGTTTACTTATTATTTTTAAATGCATGTTTATATTAGAATACAATTTTAAGAACAGTTTAAACCATTACAATTTTTGCTTTGTTATACTACAAAAGACTAAAATTTTCAATTTGATTTCAGTTATGAATAAAACCGTCGCCTTAGTTTTGGCAACAGGTTTCAGCCTGTCGGTGTGTGCCAAAGACAGACTGACGCATGATCCTGCAGCCACTAATGATGAAACAATCCTTCATGTCTGGAGTTGGAATTTTCCAACAATTGCCGACAATATGAAAAAAATTGCAGAAGCCGGGTTTACAATGATTCAGACTTCTCCAGTTCAAAACAGCTATCAACCGGAGGGCAGCGGCAAAAAGATTTTCGATGAAAACGTCACTGAAGGGAACTGGTATTATTATTATCAGCCCACAGATTGGAAAATCGGCAACTATATTTTGGGCGACAAAGAACAAATGACGCAAATGCTTGATTCGGCTCAGAAATATGGCATCCGGGTGATTGTGGATGTTTTGCCAAATCACACTGCCTTTGACATTGATGAAGTATCCGATGATTTTGTGAACGCCGTCGGCGGGAGAGACAAACTCTATCATTCCAACGGTCTCCGGCCTGTATCCGATTATAACGACAGGCTCGAATGTACTCTTTGGGCTTCAGGTGCTCTTCCCGATGTCAACACTGAAAATCCTGACTTCCAGAAATACTACATGCAATTTGTGAATGAACTCCTGGATATGGGAGTCAGAGGCTTCCGGTATGACACTGCAAAACATATCGGTCTCCCCTCTGATCCTGTAGACTCGGAATCCGGCGTTAAAGTAAACGATTTCTGGGATGTGGCCACCGGAAGAAAAGCTGTGAAAGGTGTGAAACTGGCAGTGCCATACGATTCTTTGTTTGTTTACGGTGAAGTTTTGCAAGATAGAAATGTTAAAGAAGAGGAATATTCGGAATATTTCGGACAGACCGCTTCCGGCTACGGTCATATTCTCCGGGAAGCCTTGGATAAAGGTAGCGCCGAAGGATTGGATCTGGTAAACTGGCACCATGCCGAAGCTCCTGAATATCTGACCACATGGGTAGAGAGTCATGACACCTATGCCAACGAACATGAATCTGCTCATCTCTCCGACGATCAGATCAGAACCGGATGGGTTTTCCTCACAGCTCGACAGAATGGGAACCCCCTATTTTTCAGCCGACCTCAAAATTCATCTCGAAAAAATTATTGGGGCGACAATATATTGGGTGCCAGAGGTAACGACGAATTTTTCCATCCGGAGGTCGTGGCAGTCAATAAGTTCAGAAAAGAGATGTCGGGTCAGCCCGAAGATATCCGAATCTCGGATAATGGAGCCGTGTTGCTTGTTAACCGAGGAAATAAGGGAGCTGCCATTTCTAATATAGCTAAAATTGCCAATTTTGTCAATCTTCCCACTTCCCTCCCCGATGGTTCATACAGGGACAAGGTGTATAATAAGGAGTTCAAAGTTAAGAATGGTATCCTTAAAGGACTTGTTGCACCTTTGACAACATATATTCTTGTTAAATAAATATTGATTTGGCACATCATTTGCAAATAAAAAGTAAAAACTCGAAAATTTAATTTATTATGACAATCAAACCACTTGCAGACAGAGTCCTTATACAACCGACTGCTGCAGAAGAAGTCACTATGAGTGGCATTATTATCCCCGATTCAGCTAAAGAGAAACCTTTGCGCGGCAAAGTTCTTGCTGTTGGAAAAGGCACTAAGGATGAATCAATGGACCTTAAAGAGGGCGACGAAGTGCTTTATGGAAAATATGCCGGCACCGAGATCGAATTCGAAGGTGAAAAATATTTGATAATGCGTCAGAGTGATGTGTTTGCCGTGATTGGCTGAAAATTCATATAAAGACTTAATTGGAATAATAAAATGGCAAAAGAAATAAAATTTAATATCAAGGCTCGCGAAGAACTTAAGAATGGAGTTGATGCTTTGGCCGATGCTGTGAAAGTCACATTAGGTCCAAAAGGCAGAAATGTGATCATTGAAAAGAAATTTGGTGCACCACATATCACAAAAGATGGTGTCACCGTGGCTCGTGAAATTGAACTTGACGATCCGTTCCAGAACATGGGCGCTCAATTGGTTAAGGAGGTTGCTTCCAAAACCGGCGATCAGGCAGGCGACGGCACAACAACCGCTACTGTTCTGGCTCAGGCTATTGTAAACGTAGGGCTGAAGAATGTTGCAGCCGGTGCAAATCCTATGGATCTTAAGAGAGGTATTGATAAGGCTGTCTCTGTTGTTGTGGAAGGTCTCAAAGAACAGAGTCAGGAAGTTGGCGACGACATCGATAAGATTGAAAATGTTGCTCGCGTATCCGCAAACAATGATGAGGAGATCGGTTCTCTCATTGCGGAGGCCATGAAGAAAGTGAAGAAAGAGGGCGTAATCACCGTTGAAGAAGCCAAAGGCACTGAAACCACAGTCGATGTAGTGGAAGGCATGCAGTTCGATCGCGGCTATATTTCTCCTTATTTTGTTACCAATGGCGACAAGATGGAATGTGAAATGGATTCACCCTATATCTTGCTTTATGACAAGAAGATTTCCAATCTGAAAGATATTCTCCCCGTGCTTGAAGCAGTGGCTCAAAGCGGTCGTCCTCTTCTTATAATTGCCGAGGATGTCGATAATGAAGCTCTGGCAACTTTGGTTGTAAACCGTCTCAGAGGGTCTCTGAAGATTTGTGCCGTGAAAGCTCCCGGGTTCGGCGACAGAAGAAAAGATATGCTTGAAGACATTGCAATCCTCACAGGCGGCACAGTTATAAGTGAAGTCAAAGGTATGCAGCTTGCCCAGGCTTCTGTCAATGATCTCGGCACAGCTGAAAAGGTAACCGTCAACAAAGACAACACAACAATCGTAAACGGTGCAGGTTCTAAAGACGCGATTAACTCAAGAATCAACCAGATCAAGGCTCAGATCGAGACCACCACTTCCTCCTATGATAAGGAAAAATTGCAGGAACGTCTTGCAAAACTTGCCGGCGGTGTGGCTGTACTCTATATCGGCGCACCTTCAGAGGTGGAAATGAAAGAAAAGAAAGACCGTGTCGACGACGCTCTTTCAGCCACACGGGCAGCCATAGCCGAAGGCATTGTCCCCGGTGGTGGTGTGGCTTATATCCGTTGTTTGCCTAAACTTGACGAGCTCAAGGGAGACAATGACGATGAAAACACAGGCATCGCTATAATTCGCAGGGCTATTGAAGAGCCGTTACGCCAGATTGTTGAGAATGCAGGCGTAGAAGGTGCCGTTATCGTGCAGAAAGTTAAGGAAGGCAAAGGTGATTTTGGTTATAACGCAAGAACCGATACATTTGAAAACTTCTTCGCAAGTGGCGTTATTGATCCCGCCAAGGTAACAAGAGTGGCTTTGGAAAACGCTGCAAGCATCGCAGGCATGTTCCTTACCACAGAATGTGTCATTGCCGATAAGAAAGAGGAAAATCCCGCACCTATGGGCGCTCCCGGAATGGGCGGTATGGGTGGAATGGGCGGCATGATGTAATCCTTTCCCTAAAGTTTATGAAAAAGGAGGCTTAGGCTTCCTTTTTTAATTTTTATTATAATGTGAATCGTAAAGTTTTGTAAAATCACAGATTTTCTATAATTTTGCAAAACCGATTATGTCCAGTTAATTGTCAGCCGTAAGGAATGAATCTGATTTGGCCGTCAGTCATTGCCAAGCGGATGACTAAGTTTGTGTAAAACATCACAGAAATAACTATTTTTAAAGTGGATACGTTAAGTTATAAAACCCAGTCAGCCACTCCGTCAACAATCCAAAAGGAGTGGGTGTTGATTGATGCAACCGACCAGGTGCTTGGTCGTCTATGTTCCAAAGTTGCTAAAATTTTGCGTGGCAAAAACAAACCGGACTTCACTCCCTTCATTGATTGTGGCGACAATGTCATAATAATCAATGCAGACAAAGTGGTGATGACCGCCGATAAAATGAATTCAAGGGAATACCTGAGATACACCGGTTATCCCGGCGGACAAAGGACTTTCACCCCGGGCGACCTCATGGCCAAATCTATGAAAAAGACAATCAAGGCCGGTCGTCACCCGCTGTTCATCAAAGTCCTGAAAGGTATGCTCCCCAAAGGCCCTCTCGGTCGTTCTTTACTCGACAACCTTTATGTCTATAACGGTTCCGAACATCCCCACGAGGCAAACAACCCGAAAGTAATTGATATCAATAAAATGAAATAATAGACGATGGAGAAAGTTAATGCAGTTGGCCGCCGTAAAGCGGCTGTGGCAAGAGTTTATGTCACCGAAGGTAGTGGTAACATCATTATCGACAAACGTCCTCTCGAGGTTTATTTCCCCTCCTCTATTCTTCAATATGTAGTGAAACAACCTCTCAATAAATTGGAGGCTGCTGAAAAATACGATATCGTTGCACATATTGACGGTGGTGGTTTCAAAGGTCAGGCCGAAGCCCTCAGACTTGCTATAGCAAGAGCGCTCGTCAAAATTAATCCGGAAGACAAACCCGCTCTCCGCTCCGAAGGTTTCATGACCCGCGATGCAAGAGTGGTTGAAAGAAAGAAACCGGGCCGTCCGAAAGCTCGCAAACGTTTCCAATTCTCAAAACGTTAATTCGTTATATATTATGTTTAGTATCTAAACCGGAGGGATGATTTTTTCCTACCCCCCGGTTGGATTGTAAAATTTAAAAAGAATGTAAACATGGGGCTATCATGCCCATAATTTAAACAAAATGGCAACACCAACATTTGAACAACTTCTCGAGGCAGGTTGTCACTTCGGCCACCTCAAACGTAAATGGAACCCTGCCATGTCTCCCTACATTTTCATGGAAAGGAATGGCATCCATATCATCGACCTTTATAAAACCGCTGCTAAACTTGATGAAGCTGCCAATGCTCTCAAACAAATTGCCAAGAGCGGCAGAAAAGTACTGTTTGTAGCAACTAAAAAGCAGGCTAAAGAAGCAATCGAAAATCATGCCCAGGCAATCGGAATGCCATACGTGACAGAACGTTGGCCCGGTGGTATGCTCACCAATTTCCCTACCATCAGGAAGGCTGTCAAAAAAATGACAACTATCGACAAGATGAGCAAGGATGGAACTTTCGACAATCTTTCAAAACGCGAAAAACTCCAGATTACACGTCAAAGAGCTAAACTTGAGAAAAACCTCGGTTCTATCGCCGACCTTTCAAGATTGCCTAATGCCCTCTTCGTGGTGGATGTGATGAAAGAACATATTGCAGTGGCTGAAGCCAAACGTCTCGGAATTCCCGTTTTCGGTATCGTTGACACTAATTCTAATCCCGAGGATATTGACTTCATCATCCCGGCTAACGACGACGCTTCAAAAAGTATCGAACTGATTCTCGACACCGTCTGCAGCGCTATTGCCGAGGGTCTCGAAGAAAGAAAAGTTGAAAAACTCGACTCTGCCGACGAGGAGAAGACTGAAACAACCGCTGAAGCTGCTCCCGGGAAACGCAGGAGAATGCGTAAAACCGATTCTCAGAAAGAATCTGCACCGGCTGAAGTGGCCGCTGAAGTGAAAGAATCAGAAGAAACTGTAGAATAATTCCCCATTAAAACACTTTAAATCTCATGGGTGTATCAATAGAAGATATCAAGAAACTGCGTAATATGACCGGCGCAGGTATGATGGATTGCAAAAATGCCCTTGCTGAAACCGACGGTAATATCGAGGCTGCAATTGAAATCATTCG
Source organism: Muribaculaceae bacterium (assembly GCA_022509225.1). Taxonomy (GTDB): domain Bacteria; phylum Bacteroidota; class Bacteroidia; order Bacteroidales; family Muribaculaceae; genus Lepagella. Next base: position 16,699 of record JAFLTM010000025.1, on the reverse strand, counting down.
TAAGAAAGGTCAGGCCGTGGCCGCCAAACGTGAAGACCGCGAGGCTGCAGAAGGTTGTGTTTTAAGTGGCGTTAAAGATGGTTTTGCAGCTATCGTCGCTCTTAAATGCGAAACCGATTTCGTGGCTAAGAACGAATCTTTCCGTGCTTTGACCAAAGCTATCCTTGATGCCGCTGTGGCTGCTTCCGCCAAATCAATCGATGAGTTGAAAGCTCTTCAGATCGACGGAAGGTCAATTGAAGAAAAAATTACAGACGAAATTGGCAAGACCGGCGAAAAAATGGAATTGGGTGCCTATGAATATATTGAGGCTCCTTCCGTTGCCGCCTACGACCACCTCGGCAATAAACTCGCCACTATAGTTGGTCTTAACCTCGCCGGCATTGATCCTTCAGCAGGAAAAGAAGTTGCAATGCAGGTGGCAGCCATGAACCCCGTGGCTGTGGATAGAGATCACGTTAAGAAAGAGGTGATTGATAATGAATTCAATATCGCTGTTGAAAAAACAAAAGAAGAACAGGTTAAGAAGGCCGTTGAAGTTGCAATCAAAAAGGCTGGTATCAACCCCAACTTGGTAGATAGCGAAGATCATATCAATTCAAATATTGCCAAAGGATGGCTCACTGAGGAGGAAGCTGAAAAAGCTCGTGCAATAGCTAAAGAAACTGCTGCTGCGAAAGCTGCAAACCTCCCCGAACAAATGATCCAGAACATTGCCAATGGCCGTTTGAACAAGTTCTTCAAGGAGAATTGTCTTATGGAACAAGAATTCCATCGTGATCCGAAAATTACTGTGGGACAATTCCTTGATCAAACAAGCAAAGGTCTCGTAGTTGTGGATTTCAAACGCGTTAATCTCAACCAAGATTAAAAATCACTGATTACCTACTTACTATGGAGGGTGTGTCAAAAATGTAAAATTTGGCACACCACTCTCTTTTATTCCAACCCGGTCCAAACCCTACCCCCCTTAATTCCTAATTGCTAATTCCTAATTTCTAATTAGAATCGGTGTGCATATTCCGCCAAAATAAAGTAAATTTGTAAGTCCATAACTGAACTTATGAAAAAGATAAAAAAATATTCCCTGCTTTCATTTATATTGTTCTTTGCTCTTCTAATCACAGTGCCTCTTTATAATGAGGCTGCTCGGGTCAGCAGCCCTGCTGCGCCAGCTGCTCCGGCCAAGAGTAAAACCGTTAAACGTAAAACCAACACAAGAACAAAAAAGAGAGTTACCCGGAAAACAAGGACCACGCCCAAAAAAGAGGTTAAAAAACCGGAAGAACTTCCTCACAACGATTCTCTGACTCTGCTTATAAACTCAGGGTTGTTGGATTTGATACCGGATAACCTTAATCCCGGAGGACTTAGGGTCAATCTGGTTAAATCTGATGCAGGCTCACAGTCTGCAAAAATCTATCTTAATGAAAATTTCACTTACCTGCCTGTAACTTCCGATCTCATTTCCGAATTGCAGAACAATGTGAAAACCTTGCTTCCTGACTCTATATCCGATTTCGAAGTTTCACTTCATGTCGGCGATCATCCACTCTCCTATTTCATAACCACAATCGATAAACTTCCACCGGAGGCAAGAACTAACCCTCCATTTGTAGTCGAGGCTGAACCACTCTATAAACCAAAAGAGGGAATGGCGGGAGACATTGTTGCAATGTGGGCAAGCCATGGCAGATATTTCAAACCCGGCTCCGGCCAATGGTTCTGGCAACGTCCTCAACTCTTTCAAGTCACGGAAGACACTCATACAATGAGCTTTGTCCTTCCCTATGTGGTGCCTATGATTGAAAATGCAGGCGGATATGTGCTATTGCCTCGAGAAAGAAATATCAACAGGAATGAAGTGATTGTTGATAACGACACCAATGATCAGGGGCAGATATTTTCACAACCTTACTATAAGGAAAAATCCGGTGCAAAAAAATGGGAAACGGGCGAGGGAGAAGGATTTATCTACGATTTGCCCGACTTCCGCGACACCGAGAATCCGTTTGAAAACGGCACCTATCGACAGATTGAAACTGTCACTTCCGGAAATCCCTCTCTTGCAGGCTGGTATGCCAATATTCCCGAAGATGGAGAGTATGCCGTGTATGTGAGCTATAAGACGTTGCCTAATTCAACTGAAGACGCAAGCTACACCGTGAATTATTCGGGAGGCTCAAAGGAATTCAAGGTTAATCAGACAATGGGAGGCGGAACATGGGTATATCTTGGCACTTTTCCCCTTGAGGCGGGTTATGATGATTCCGAACCGGTGGTGCTTTTAAGCAATCTTTCTTCCAAATCCGGGAAAATCGTCTCCGCCGATGCCGTAAAGATCGGTGGCGGGATGGGTAATATTGCCAGAAGCGACAGTCGCACTGACATATATCTTGACCCGTCCACTCCTGAAGAAACAGATTCTGAATATTTATCAGGTCTGCCGGAAGTGGAAAATGAAGATGATGAAGAGACTTTAAAGGAGATTGAGGATTTTAACCAAAAACTGGAATCTGCCAAAATGGCTGCCCAAAACGGCTATCAACCTTATTTCACCACTTCGGGTCTCCCCCGCTACCTAGAAGGGGCAAGATACTGGTTACATTGGGCCGGCTTTCCTGAAGAGGTCTATTCACCCTACCATGGGACTGACGACTACAAAGATGATTACACTTCTCGCGGACATTGGGTGAACTATCTCGCCGGAGGTTCAAGAGTTCTACCCGACACAACAGGTCTTAATATTCCCATTGACGTGGCCATGGCACTTCATTCCGATGCAGGCAAAAAAGCCGACGACTCTTTCATCGGCACTCTCGGAATTTATTTCACCAATAACGGCGATTATTACACTGACGGGACTCCCAGAACCAATTCGAGGGCGCTAACCGACATGCTCCTGAGGCAAATCACTATGGATATTCGTCAGACCTGGGAACCCAATTGGACCAGAAGGGCAATGTGGGATAAGTCATACGTTGAAGCGAGGGTTCCCGAAGTTCCCACCTCGCTGGTAGAATTCATGAGTCACCAGAATTATGCCGATATGAAATATGCCCTCGACCCGGCTTTCAGATTCTCCGTAAGCAGGTCTATATATAAGGCGATAGGTAGGTTCATCGCCGAGAGAAAAGATAAAAAATTCGTGGTTCAGCCTCTCCCGGTTAAGAATTTCTCAATCTCAAGGGAAAAGAAAGGTGTCTATAAATTATCATGGGACGAAACACCGGATCCTTTGGAACCGACAGCTTCGCCTGATAAATATATAATTCTTGAAAGGTTTGATGATGACCTCGGTTTCCATAAAATCGGTGAAACCTCCTCGCGTCACTTCACAATCAAGATCAACGATAATCAGATTCATTCTTTCAAAGTTTTAGCTGCAAACGAGGGTGGACTTTCTTTCCCGTCAGAAACTTTGGCTTTGAAAGAGGGAGGAGATAATCCTATATTGATTATCAACGGTTTCACACGGGTCAGTGCCCCGGGAAGCGCAAGTTCAGGAGATGAGGCAGGATTTTATGCCCAAACAGATTTCGGTGTCCCTCATATAAGGGATATCTCTTTCATCGGATATCAGACCGAATATCGTAGGAATGCAGGCGAACGGTTCGGTCAAAGCAACGGCGATTATGCCTCAACCGTAATCGCAGGCAATACTTTCGATTTCCCTTATATTCATGGAAAATCAATTGCAAATGCAGGTAAAGGTTTTATTTCAACAAGCGTCGGCGCAGTTGAAATAGGTGAGGTGAATCTAAAAAACTTTTCTGTAATCGACCTGATTCTGGGGAAACAGAAAACATCGACCACAGGATTTGGCAGCTCCGGGTTGAAATTCACTGCATTCCCCGAAAAACTGCAGACCAAATTAAAAGAATATGTCCAAAACGGTGGAGACCTTCTGGTTTCCGGCCAATACGTTTCTTCCGACCTCTTTGATTACCGCTCTCCTTCCGGCAGCGATAATTTCGCTAGGAATGTGCTCGGTATTGAATTTTCCGACGGACCAATTCCTGACACTAATTCAGTGAAGATTGCTCCCGACGCTTCCATGAAAACCAGGAATTTCAGCTACTGTAACACATTGAACGAGAAGTGTTACATTGTAGAAAAACCGGATATTCTTATGCCCAATGAAAACACTGATTCCAAAGTGATTATGAGATATTCCTCGAACGATCTGCCTGCCGGAATCCTCACGAAAAACGGGAAAAGTAAGGTTCTGGTATCTGCCGTACCATTCGAAACTGTCTCACCTGAGCAAAGAGACGCTCTTATGAAAGATTATCTCGATCTCCTCAGATAAATTTTACAACTTGATGAAAATAATTCGATTTACCAACATAAACGCCCTACGTGAAGAGATCCTCCAAGGCGGACTTGAACAATTCGTGGTCTTGAAACTCGACGATCGCGAAATCAAGCTTGATGATAATTATTTCCATAGAATGGAGGAGATCGGGAGCGATGCAGATTCCACAATAACCTATTGCAATTATCGGGAGGATAACAATGGGGAAATAACCTTGCATCCGGTCATAGATTATCAGTTCGGTTCCGTCAGGGATGATTTTGATTTTGGTCCACTCGTCATGATAAATGTCGCTGATGCTCTCGCGGCATCAGAAGATATGGATTATAAAAAGGATAAAGCCCCGGATGGCGGTTGGTATGAATTGAGGCTGAATATGTCGGTTGGAAGAACAATAGCGGCTCTCCCGGAATATCTTTACACTGTTAAAAAAAGCGATTTCAGGAAAAGTGGTGAAAAACAACACGACTATGTCAACCCCAAAAATTCTTACTACCAGGGATATATGGAGAGAGTATTCACCGATTTCCTCATTGCCGGGGGGGCCATGGTACATCCTCATCCCGTAGATCCGGAACTCTGGAAAACATCTTTCCCTGTTGAGGCATCAGTGGTTATTCCGGTAAGAAACCGGGTCAACACGATTGGCGATGCCGTTGGTTCCGCTTTACGTCAGAAAACTTATTTCGACTTCAATGTAATTGTGGTCGACAACGACAGCACCGATGGCACAAGGGAACTCTTGGAGAAAATCAATGATCCCCGGCTAATAATTATCGATGTTGATAAATCAGAAAATCTCGGTATCGGAGGGTGCTGGAACCGTGCTATCTTATCTGAAAAGTGCGGAAGATTTGCAGTTCAACTCGACTCCGACGATCTTTATGCAGATACCAATACCCTGTCTAAAATTGTAGAAAAGTTTCATGTTGAAAAATGTGGTATGGTGGTTGGATCGTACCTTATGACGGATATAAATCTCAACACCATACCTCCCGGAATAATCGACCATAAGGAATGGACAGACCTGAATGGTGCCAACAATGCTCTTAGAGTCAACGGATTCGGTGCCCCAAGGGCTTATTTCACCCCAATTGTCCGATCCATTCTCTTCCCGAATGTAAGTTATGGCGAGGATTATGCTATGTGTCTTAGAATCAGCCGGGAATACACCGTGGGTAGAATCTTTGAACCAATTTATTTGTGCCGCCGCTGGTCGGGAAATTCTGATGCCGACCTCTCGATTGAAAAAACCAATGAACACAATGAGTATAAAGATTTTGTAAGGTCGGTGGAACTCATTGCAAGAATCAGGGGAAACATAGAAACTGAGGAATGAACCCCACTGTCAGACGATTCTTTGATTACGAACTTTCCAAGAGGCCTGCGGTAAGGGATAATTATCTTGCTCTCGAGCATGTGAAATCCAAACCTTTCTCTTATGGCGCGCTTAAAGGGAGAATTCAATTCAACCCGGCAAGAATAGTATCCACATCAGCGAAAACCGACAGGATTTCACTTGAAAAACGGCCTTGTTTTTTGTGTGGACACAATCGCCCGGCAGATCAGTCTGCCCTGCAGATTTCCAAAGACTGGGAACTGCTTGTTAATCCTTTTCCTATCCTGCCTTACCACTTCACTATAGCATCCACCTCGCATATACCTCAAAATCCCGATTTTTTGACGGGAATTGAACTGGCTGATAAATTAGACGGAATGGTTGTGTTTTTCAACGATGACGGTGCAGGCGCCTCTGCCCCCGACCATCTGCATTTTCAGGCTGTGCCCGAAGGGTTCCTACCTTTGATGGACTTGATTGACAACAAGGTGCCACTCCCTTTCAAAGCATACACCGGAGTGTATGACTCCTCACTCACTCCGGATATTCCTTTCATGTCGGAACGTCCTCTGAACATGTATTTCCGGAAAACTCCTAAGGGTATACGTTATGCCGTCATACCGAGAAAGGCTCATCGTCCCGCCGAGTTTTTTCTTGACCCTCCACATCGCATAATGGTAAGCCCGGGCGGAATCGACATCGCCGGAATTTTTATAGTGCCTGTTGAGGAAGATTACAACAGAATCACAGATAAAGATGTGGAAAACATTTATAATCAGGTAACTTTCAAATGAAATCCCTGACAAAAGAGTCTAAAGGCAAAAGTTCGCCATGGTGGTGGGTGCCATCTTTGTATCTGGCTGAAGGTCTTCCATATTTTGCTGTCAACACACTCACCGTGCTGATGTACGTTAACATGGGGATTGGCATGAAGGAGATGGCTTTTTTCACCGGCTGGCTCTACCTTCCTTGGGTTATAAAACCGTTCTGGAGCCCCTTTATCGATCTTTTCAAGACAAAAAGGTGGTGGATACTTACAATGGAATTTCTAATGGGTGCAGGCTTGGCTTCAGTAGCCTTCCTTCTTCCGGGAAGTTATTTTTTCACCTCCACTCTTATTGCTTTCTGGCTTATAGCCTTTTTTTCCGCCACACACGATGTCGCTGCCGACGGTTTCTATATGATTGCACTGACTTCACACAACCAGGCTGCATTCGTGGGTGTCAGGTCCACTTTCTATCGTATTGCAAGCATCGCCGGACAGGGAGGTCTCGTCATGCTAGCCGGCTATCTGGAAATCACTCTGAAAAATATTCCCCTCGCCTGGGCTTACGTTTTTGCATTGCTCTCCATCCTTTTTATTCTTCTTTCCATATATCACTTTTTTATCTTTCCAAAAAGTGAGGGAGACAAACCGGTGAAGGGAGTCAATTCCAACACCGTGATAAAGGACTTTTTCCTAACTTTTTTATCTTTTTTCAGGAAAAAACATATCCTGCTTGCGCTTTTCTTCATGCTCTTTTACCGGTTTCCCGAAGCTCTCTGCATGAAACTGGTGCAACCTTTTCTTGTCGGGGCGAAATCTACTGGCGGTTTAGGTCTCACAACAGCTCAGGCAGGTTTTATCAACGGCACTGTCGGTGTGGTCGGTCTGCTCCTGGGGGGAATTGCAGGTGGTGTATGCATAGCCAAGGCAGGATTGAAAAAAATGCTCTTCCCGATGGCTTGTACCCTCACTTTGCCCTGCCTCTTTTACTGTTTCCTTGCAATGTGGCAGCCTGAATCTTTCTCTCTTATCTCGATTGCCGTCTTCCTTGAACAGTTCGGCTATGGGTTCGGTTTCACGGCATACATGCTCTATCTCATATATTTTAGCCGTGGCGAAAGCGCAACTTCCCATTATGCTTTTTGCACGGCATTCATGGCCACAGGAATGATGGTGCCCGGGATGTTTGCCGGTGCAATTTACGACTGGCTAATGAATTTCGATTTCTTTGCGTTGCCGCGTTCCCGGGGATTCATAAATTTTTTCTGGTTTGTGGTCCTTTCATCAGTCATTACCTTCCTTTCCTGTTTTTTCCTTAAAATAGATCCCACTTTCGGCAAAAAACAACCCACTATTTCACCTAATACCTGACGTCAAGTCTTTCCAATATATCTGCCGGTCGGTCAACTATAAAATCAGCATTCGCCCTTTTCAGTTCCGTCACCGGTCGGAATCCCCACGAAACCCCTATCGACTCCACGCTTGCCCTCTTGGCACACTCTATATCCACCGCCGAATCCCCAACATAAAGAACCTCACGTTTTGCCGCCGGATATTTTTCCAGAATGGAAAAAACTATCGACGGATCCGGTTTCCGGTTCCGTCCTTCTATCTGCCCCTCAACCGACACAAACTCATATTCCGGGAAACATCCTTTTATAAGTTTTGATGTCGCCTCCTGATATTTGTTTGAGGCAACGGCACAGGCAACTCCCCTCTCTTTCAATGTTTCCAATAGCTCCGTTATCCCCGGATAAGGTTTGGTGTTGTCGAGGCAATGCTCCCCATAATATTCCTTAAAGCGTTTGAGCAATTCATCGATCGTGGCATCATCTGCATCCGGTTGTGCCTTTAGAATCAGGTTTCTGACGCCGTTTCCCACCATATACTTGTAGGCCTGGATAGGGTGACCTCCAAACCCCATACTTTTCAACGCATGGTTGCATGCCTCACCAAGATCGGCGATGGTATTCAAAAGTGTTCCGTCAAGATCAAAAATAACAAGCTTCTTCATAAGTAATCAAGTAAGAGCCTTTTTACTAAAATGGATAACCGATTGAAAAATGGAATGATGAATCCCGGTGCCACCGCGGATGAATCAACGGCCACGGTTGCTCTCCCATCGCAGGGTTATGAGCCTTCATTCCCATGTCAAACCGGAGAAGGAAATATGTGAAATCAAATCGCAGTCCCAGCCCGTATGAGGCAGCCAGCTGCTTATAGAACTTATCGAACCGGAACAAGCCCCCCGGTTGGTTCTCATAATTACGGATGGTCCAGATATTTCCGGCATCAACGAACGCCGCCAGTTCTATGACCCAGAAAAGCTTTGTACGCATCTCGGCGCTCATGATAAACCGGATGTCGCCACACTGGTTTATGAAATCGCTCACGGAATTGTTACCCGGATAGCTTCCCGGACCCAGAGTCCTCACGTCCCAACCCCTGACGCCGTTGGCGCCACCTCCATAGAAACGCTTCTCAAACGGAAGAATGGTCGAGTTGCCGTATGGGAAGCCTATTCCGAGCCCTACCCTTGCAGCCAAGGAATTCCTGTTGTCAAAAATATGCAGATATGAGAAATCACTGTTAAGCCGCATATACTGGGAATAATGTATGCCGAAAATTTTATAGGGGTCCTCGCTGACATGACTCCTCGGCCGTGATATTATATTGATGAGATACAGGAGATTGCCGGCAGTTTCGAAATTTGCACGCAATGTATAGATATCTCTCTGGAATGTGAGATCCCAAGGCCTTGAGTCGCGCTTGTTGGTGTGATAATAAGTGAAACCTTGACCTAGTATGAAATGGTCTTCATAACTGTATTTAAGCAAGGGGTTGTCGGGTGCGATAAGGTCGATGAAGTCAAGCGTGCTTTCCGGTAGATACACATAGTTGATATCTATCGGAGTCCAGAGATAACTGTTCTTGTTGTTTCGCTGGTTCCATCGGTAGGACCATGCCGCAGTTGATATGATCCTTGTGTATTCGGGTCGTTCCTGATAGGATATGGCAAACGATAATTCGGAGCTTGCATTGATCTTTCGTTTGAAATTTTCCTTGAGAAACGGCGCCTTGAACTTCGGGAAACTCACCCCGAGGTCGAGTGAATATTCCATATAGCGGTCATGGATAAGCCCCTCCAGATTTCCGCTCAATGATTCGTATGCCCCGCGCAATTTTGTTGTCAAAGTCTCGGAACCCTTCCCGATATTCCTGTGTGTGTAGGTCAGGGCTGCCGCCACTCCAAGGTCTCCCTCGGAATTGGTGCCTTCCACTTCAAACGACACAGTCTGGCTCTTTGTTGGCGTCAACAGGATATAAGCGTCAAGCATGTTTTTCCCATCCTCCTCCCCCACCGGATCGAACGATATGTTGATGAATTTCAAAATTCCAAGCCTTGAGAAAGAACTGTAGGTTCTGTCCACGCTGTTCTGGCTGTAAGGCATACCCTCCCGAAGAAAACAGTTTTCATAAATCACGCCCGGCCGGAGATAAGACTTGCCGTTGTTGTATATTTCAAGATCCTTATATTCCCTGCAGAAAGATTTTGCCACTATCTGTTCCGGACTCTCTCCAAGCGAAGGATCGAAATCCGTTATGAACCTTATGTTCCTTATATAATATTTTTCATGTGAGTTCACGGGAAGACCTGTGTTCTCGTAGGGAGGATTCACTGTCATTGTCAGATCTACAGAATGGCTCCCAGACGTTGTGTCGGCATTAAACGTGACATATTCTTTGCTGAATCCGTAGTAGCCGTTATTTTTCAAAAAGTTGGCTATCTGCTCCCGCTGTGATTCAAGGAGATTCCTGTCAAGCGGCATCCCCTCCCTCACCACAAATCGTGAGGAGTCTGCCATGATCAGATTCCTGAAAACCGTGTCAGGGAAAACGTAAGTCAGAGAATCTATGATATATCGTCGTCCGGCATCTACGTGATATTTCACCCTTATCTTTTTTTTCCCCACTGTCACCGTGTCTGCCCGGGCGTTGGCATAGAGAAAACCTTTGTTCACCATCGCTTTCTCCAGTTGGTCTATACTTGCCGCCATCAACGTTGAATCATAAATCACCGGGGGCTCCCCCAGTTTCCTGATCCATTTGTTCCACCATTTTGTGGAATCCTGTCCGCTCATGTTGTAAACCCCGAGCCGGAGTTTCATGCTCCACAGCACCTTATGGTTCGGCAACTGACGAATATAGGTGCTCAATTCCGAAGCATTCACAGAATGTGTGGAGTCATTGATCTCGATATTCACCCTGTCAAGCAGATAATTCCCGTCGGCAACATGTCGCGTGCTGCTGCACGCAGCAAGAAGGATAAGGCCTGTCAACCACACCGCCCCACGGAATGACACCCTTTTGAACTTTGCTATTTGAGGATTCATAAACAAGATTCACAAAATTACTCATTTTTCACTAACTTTACACACTATTAGTTCAAACCCCCTTAGGTTTGAACTAATTACTAATTGAACAAAAGGTGAAATCATTCAGCAATACATTCTTTCTCTCGGCAGGCGACGCAAACGCCGAAGGCTGCCTCGCCCTCACCGCGCTTGCCACAAAAATAATCGAGATTGCGACCGAACACGCCAACATCCTCGGCATCGGCAATCCCGAGTGGGAGCATCTTAACGTGGGCTGGGTACTTTCAAGACTCACTATAGAAATGACTCGTTATCCCAAGGTTAACACGGAATATGTCATCAAAACCTGGATAGAGGATTTCAACCGTCATTTCTCAACAAGATGTTTCAGCATTGAAGCACCCGACGGCAGTCCCTACGGCTATGCAAGGTCAATCTGGATGCTTATGGATGCAACCAATCATTCGAACTACGGGCTCGGTCACATCAAGCTGTCGCAAGAGTTGATCAAGGGAGACTCCGTGCCCATTGAAAGGCAGCAGAAACATATTCCGATAATGCCCCCGGGCACTCCTCCGGCTGAAACCGGTAAATATCTTGTGGCTACCTCGGAGCCCTATCATTATCGTTTCAAATACTGCGATCTCGATTTCTATCGGCATGTGAACACCGTGAGATACATCGCCATGCTCCTGAATCAATTCTCCCTCTCCGAACACGACGAATATATGATAGGCCGTCTCGAACTCTCCTTCCTGCATGAAGCTTCTTTCGGCATGGAGACTGTTCTATACAGGTCTGATGAGAATGACTCCCCTCTCCTGTCTTCATTCCAGCTATATGACGTGAAGGGGGAAAAAGCCCTGTTGTTTGCCAGGGTGCAACGTAAAACCAGATGACAAGTATGCAACAACTGTCGGTTATCGAACTGCTTGAATCTAACGGCATAACGGCCACTCCCGTGAGAATTCTTATTTATAAGACATTCCAAAACGCATCGGAGCCTCTATCGCTAATGGACATAGAACGAATCCTGGGTTCTGTTGATAAATCAACCGTGTCAAGAACACTTGCCACCTTTAAAAAACACAGGATTTTGCATTATTTCAACGACGGCTCCGGCTCGGTGAAATACGAGATCTGCAATCACATATCATCAGATGACGACCGGCACGATGATCTGCACGCTCATTTCCGTTGCGAAAAATGCGGATCCACCTTCTGCCTGACCTCGGTAAAGGTGCCGGAAGTCGTAATTCCCGAAGGATTTCTGGTGAAAGAGAGCAATTACCTGATCACAGGTCTCTGTCCCAACTGCCAATCATAGGAGGGAAAACCTCCCGGTTTCCCCATCAGGGAAGTCAGAAGACTTCCCCTATAGCAACGCAACAACATAAAGACGCAACATTTAAATATCCCTTCGAAAGGGACAAAACAGTCTCAATCTTTCCCTTTTGAAGGGAATTTGCTATATTTGCCGAAAATTATAAGAATATGATAGATCAGCGGCTTATAAATTACATGCAGGAAGAACTGAAACGTACTCCTCTTGAATTCAAAAGATACATGTTTAACAAGATTCTTTGGAACGACAGGCTCGTTGGTCTTGTCGGTCCACGTGGCGTGGGAAAATCCACCATGGTTAAGCAATATCTTTTGGAGAATAATCAAGAAGCCGATTGGATATATGTGAGCGCAGATCATTCTTATTTCAGCAACCATACATTAACAGATTTGGCGGAGGAATTTATCAAGGAGGGTGGCAGGCACATAATAATTGATGAAATTCACAAGCTACAGAACTGGTCGCAATCCCTCAAGGAGATTTATGACAGCCATGGCCGGTTACAAGTCATCTTTACAGGAAGCTCAGTACTTGATATCAAGAAGGGATTGGTTGATTTGAGCAGAAGGGCTTTGATATTTGAAATGCAGGGACTTTCATTCAGGGAATACCTGGCATTATACCATAAAATCAAGCTCCCCATTTATTCTTTGTCGAAAATATTAGGCCTGGAGGTGGAAACTCCTCCCGATTTTCATCCATTACCCTTGTTCAGGAAATATTTGAAGGAGGGATATTACCCTTTCAGTCATCTGCCCGGATATGATATTAGACTACAACAGATAATTGCACAAACCATGGATGTGGATATACCGGCTTTCGCAGGGTTGAATCTTACCACAACAAGAAAACTCAAGAAAATGTTATCGATTATATCCTCCACAGCTCCATTTAAACCAAGTGTGCATCATCTTGCGTCTGAATTGAAAATCAGTAAAAACGATGTGCCGGAATATATGTTGTATCTTGAAAAAGCAGGAATGCTGGCGCAGGTGCGCGATGATACCGGTGGCATGAGGGGATTGGGAAAAGTAGAAAAGGTATTTGTGGATAATACAAATCTAATGCATGCCCTTATTCCGGGCGACCCCAATATTGGAACTCAGCGTGAAACTTTTTTCTTCAACCAGATGCGTGTGAACAACGATGTTACGACATCTAAAGTAGGCGATTTCAGAATCAAGGATTATGTGTTTGAGGTAGGAGGCAAAAATAAAGGGATGAAACAGATAGCGGAAGAAAATAAAGGCATCGTGGTTAAAGACGATATCGAATACGGACAAAAAGGCTTTATTCCGCTTTGGCATTTCGGCTTGAACTATTAATCCCATTTTTTACTAACTAATTGAAATATGGGAGGGGATATCTCCGGACTTACCCAACCGGATGATGTCTTTGTCGTACCATCGCAGGGAGGTTAGAAAACCTCCCCTCCTAAAAATACTATCAAAACGTAGTATCGTAGAGACGAAACATTGTAATAACGTACAAACGTAGCATCGTATAGCCGTAATTGTTAATGATAGTTGAAATAGTTTAAGTTAGTGCAAAATTCAACTCGTTCATTCAACCATTATCAAGGGAAAATGTTCTAGAGATATAAGCAATATGGTTAGTATTTAAGATTTCGTGAGAAAGTTTAGATACGAGAAAGTTTAGTTAGATATGTTTATAGTGGAATCGTAAAAAAGGCGTTGTGAAACGCCTTTTTTAGTACCATCAAAGGAGGGGAAGTCTCCCGACTTCCCTATATCGGGTTTGACACATGTACACATCCGGTTTCATCTCATTTTCGACGCACGATAGGGAGGCAGGAAAACCTCCCCCTCCTTAACCGGAATACGTTGTTATATCGTTACGTCGTTAAGTCGTTACGAAACATCGTAGAATAATAGTATCGTAGAATCATAGAGACGTAGAGACGTAGAGACGTAAAGCCGTAAAGACGTAAAGACGTAAAGCCGTAAATTGCTAATTACTAATTTATCTGAATTGCCGCAGCTTAGGGTTATACTCGAAACCGGCCGCTCCGAGGCGTTGCTTCAACGAGTTTTCATCAACCGACAAAACATTGCACAAATCTGCGAGATCTTCATAATCCCCGTCCCTCAACTTCATGTTTATAAAGCTCAACAGCATATAAGGGTCTTCCGGTAATTCCATATTCTTTGATTTAATTTCTTTTTTTTAATTAATTTTGTGACTTCCACTCATCTTTTTATATATGAAACATCTTTTTATCGCTTTTTGTTTCTTTTTTCTCACGTGCGGCGACATTACGGCGTGCACCTCAGCTATTATCGGCGCAGAGTTGAACCCTTACGGCCGCCCTCTCCTATGGAAAAACAGAGACACCGACAACACCGACAACAAAATCGAATATATCCCCTCAAGCGACGAAGGATTTGCTTACGTGGCCCTCTTCAACAGCGCCGACTCGCTGCTTGACGAAGCATGGATGGGTATGAATGAATACGGGTTTGCCGTCATGAACACCGCCTCCTATAATATAAAGGATGATGACGTTGCACCCGCCGACATGGATAAGGAGGGACTTGTGATGACCGCTGCTTTAAGAAAATGCAAGACGGTTAACGATTTCCAAGACCTTATCGAATCATTGCCGAAACCGTTGGGAGTGGAAGCAAATTTCGGTGTCATCGACGCTTTCGGGAACGGTGCTTTTTTTGAAACAAATAACTTCACCTACAACAGGGTCAACCTGAGTGACAATCCGAGCCATCTGCTTGTGCGAACAAACTACAGCCATACGGGTCGTCCCGACGAGGGTTACGGCTTTGTCAGGGAGGCAAACGCCTGCCATCTCCTGGAACCCTTTGTCCAAGCCAAAGCTGTCGCTCCCGAGGTGCTCACCGAAGTTCTCAGCCGATCCTTCTATCATGACCTGCTGGGAAAGGATTTTTCCACACTGAACGATAGATGGGTGATCGACCAGGATTTTATCCCGAGATATAAATCCACCGCCACCATCGTGATCGAGGGGATTCAACCTCTGCAAGAGGGTGAGGTGATCAACCCCGAAGATATAATCGGACAATATATAATGTGGAGCGGTCTTGGCTATCCCCCCTGCAGCGAAATTAAACCGGTGTGGTGCAGCGAAGAAGGTGTGCCAACCGAATTGAGAGGGGTGGCGGAAAACGGACATTCACCGCTCGCAGACATCGTGAAAGAGAGACGGGCTGAGGTCTTCCCGATTACAAAAGGCAACGGCGACAAATATATCGACATGTCTCGGCTTACCAATGAATTCGGCACCGGCTATATCCAGAAACTGGTGCCTCAAAACCTGAAGACCTACGAGGAAACAAGGAAAATCAGAGACCAAAAACCTTGACCATACGGTGACTACTGACCGGATAGTTATTCCTCCCAAGAAAATATTGCTCTCCCTGATTCTTGAATACGGGATGGTCTGGATTATGGCCGGCTTATGCCTTTGCCTCTCTTTCATCGTCTTGGGCTTTATTATCGACTTCAGGTTTTATTTCCTCTCGATCTTTTCTGTTTTCGTAATTATCCCGCTGATACTGGCTTTTATCTATTTTTATCACGGATTGAAACCCCTCACCGCTTATAATGTCATCCCCCACTCCATCGAAATTGACAACAATGATTTAAAAATCAATCTATTTGGAGGAGGCGGCTCCGATAAGGATTCCACTAATGAGGAAGGGTTACAAGAAAACCGGAGGCAGATTGAAATGAAAAACTATAAGGTTTCAAAAATAAAGACCGGCACAGATTATTTTTTGGTTTTCATGAACTCTCCCGTCGAGGGGATCCTTCACGTCCCGGTCGGCTGCATGGAAGACCCGTTTCATTTCAAAAAATTGTTTAATTATTTTCAACACTCTTTGAATGAGAATATTAAAAGACAATAAAAAATACTGTTTCATTATGGAGATGGAGGTTCGCGATTATGAGCTCGATTGCGAACAGATTGTAAACAATGCAAACTATCTTCATTATATGGAACACACCCGCCATAAATTCTGTCAGGATGTGGGTGTGCCTTTTATAAAGATGCACAATGAGGGCATCGATGCAGTGGTGCGTAAAATCGAAATCGAATACCACACCTCATTGCGCGGTGGTGACACCTTCCTGAGCTGCATACGTCTTGAAAGAAACGGTCCGAAATTTATTTTCTATCAGGATATTCTCAAGCATAACGGAAAACTTGTCACTTCAGCCGTAGTGACGATCGTGGTGCTAAAGGACGGCAAACTGTCAAGAGGCGATTTCCTCGCCCAAATCTTCTCCGACTATCTCACGTGACCATGGCTCCGGAACCCAAGGTTTTTGAAATGGCATTCTCTTTTATGAAAAGACTCAATGCCAATTTTATAAGGGAAATATTAGAAAGAGATATCTCCCCGGAAGAATTCTTCACCTTACCTACCAAAGAACTCTCTTCAAGACTTGGGATAACCGCAAACCATTCGTTCGACAAGCTGGAAAGGGAGGAAGCCCTTGCTCTCGCAATGAAAGAATGGGAAGAAATTAAAAACCACGGTATCAAACCTCTCTT
>JAFLTM010000024.1 GCA_022509225.1 Muribaculaceae bacterium | reverse complement strand
ATATTGTGGGCAACACCATGCACTATCACCCCCAGGGCGATGCCTCAATCGGTGATGCTTTAGTTCAGATCGGACAAAAAGACCTCCTTATCGACACACAAGGAAACTGGGGTAATATCCTCACCGGAGACTCAGCCGCAGCACCAAGGTATATTGAGGCAAGACTTTCGGAATTCGCGCTGGAGACCGTTTTTAATCCTAAACTGACAGAATGGACTCTTTCATACGACGGCAGGAAAAGAGAGCCGGTGACTTTGCCTGTGAAATTTCCTCTTCTCCTGTCGCAAGGTGCCGAAGGAATTGCCGTGGGTCTCTCCTCAAAGATTCTGCCTCACAATTTCAATGAGATCAACGATGCCGCCATAGCTTACCTTCGAGGTGAAGAGTTCACCCTTCTCCCCGATTTTCAGACCGGGGGTCTGATGGAGGCTTCCAAATATAATGACGGGGCACGTGGTGGCAAAGTAAGGATAAGGGCAAAGATTGAAAAACTTGACAACAAGACCTTAGTAATCACAGAAATACCTTTTGGCAAAACAACTTCTACCATTATTTCTTCTATCCTTTCCGCCATGGAGAAGGGAAAGATTAAAATAAAGAAAGTAGATGACAACACATCCGCCACCGCTCAAATAATCGTGCACCTGCAGCCCGGCACATCTTCCGACAAGGCTATCGATGCTTTGTATGCTTTCACCGACTGTGAAGTGAGCATTTCACCCAATTGTTGTGTTATATCCGATAAAAAACCGCAGTTCATCTCAGTTAGCGAACTCCTGAAATATTCGGTTGACAGAACCTTGAGCCTTCTTCAAAAAGAACTTGAATTGAAACTCCATGAAACAAAGGAAAGCCGGTTATACCTGTCGCTTGAAAAAATCTTTATCATGGAGCGGATATATAAAGATAAAGAAGTGGAGGAAGCTGCTGATATGGATGAGGCAATAAAACATGTCGACAAGCGGCTGGAACCCTACAAAGCTCTCTTCCACCGGCCGATCACAGATGAAGACCTCATTAAGTTATGGGAAATAAAGATGGGTAGAATTCTGAAGTTTAATTCAGAAAAAGCCGACCAACGAATTGCAGAACTTGACGCTGAAATTGAAAAAATCACCAATGATCTGGAGCATATTGTCGATTACACGATAAACTGGTTTCAACACTTGAAAGACAAATACGGGGAAAATTTCCCTCGCCGCACAGTAATCAGGAACTTTGATTCAATTGAGGCTTCTAAAGTGGCAGAAGCCAACAAACGACTTTATTTCGACAAAACCGGAGGTTTTATTGGCACTGCACTTAAAGAGGGTGAATTCCAGTTTTCTTGTTCAGATATCGATGACATCCTGATAATTTATCGTGACGGCACATATAAAATCGTCAAGGTACAGGATAAATTATATGTGGGTAAGAAAATCACTTATTTAGGACTCTTCAAGAAAGGTGACAAGAGAAATATTTATAACGTGATTTATCGGCTGGGCAAGCCCGGGATTAAAGACCATGATGGCAAACCATT
Source organism: Muribaculaceae bacterium (assembly GCA_022509225.1). GTDB lineage: Bacteria > Bacteroidota > Bacteroidia > Bacteroidales > Muribaculaceae > Lepagella. The sequence continues at coordinate 25,027 of JAFLTM010000024.1, read as the reverse complement.
GGGATATGCCTACAAGAAACGGTTCTTCATTACAGGACTTACACGCGACAAGGATTATTCATTAACAAAAGGGGTTGCCGATTCCAAGATTGAATGGTTGTCGTGCAACCCTAATGGAGAGGCTGAAATCGTGAAAGTGGAGCTAAAGGATGAACCCAACGAAACCGGACGACGTCCAAGAGTTAAGGAGGTGATGGTTGATTTTGCCGATCTCGACATCAAAGGGAAAGATGCACTGGGGAATCTCGTCACTAAGTATCAAATCAAAGACGTGAAACTGATTGGCAAAGGCTCAAGCACTTTGGGAGGACGCGAAGTGTGGTTTGATCCGGATGTGCTCAGGCTGAACTATGACGGCAGAGGCGAAAAATTAGGAGTTTTTCAGGGTGATGATCTCGTTCTTGTGGTTACAAAAGATGGAGAATACTTCACAACTTCTTTTGCCGACACAAACCATTATGACGACAATATCCAACTGATTCAGAAATATGATCCGCATAAAGTATGGACGGTTGCCTTATTCGACGCATCTCTGGGTTTCCCATATCTTAAGCGGTTTACATTCGAACCTTCAGCAAAACCACAAAGATTTGTGGGAAGTGAGAGTGAGTCCCGTCTTATCTTGATGACCGACACACCCTATCCTCGGCTATTGGTAACTTTCGACGGTGCCGATTCCGTGAGAAATCCCATCGAAATAGATGCTGAAGAATTCATCGCCGTCAAAGGGGCAAAGGCAAAAGGGAAACGTATCACCACATATAAGGTGAAAGAGATAACAGAGCTTGAGCCGTTGCGTTTCCCCGAACCGGAACCGGAGGGACAGGAATCCGGCCAAGAAGAGCAAGAGCTCCCAAGTGATGCCGCATCAGATTCCGAAACGGCATCCAAATCCGACAACCCTAAAATAATTCAAGGCGAACTTTTTAATTTTGACAAGGAAAATGAATCACAGAAAAGCGACTGACATATTTTTGTTGCTGATTGCGATTCTTTCCCCATTCAAGATGTCCGGTGAGGAAAATTTGGTCGAACAACGTCCGATTGTGGGTATTTATTCACTTGAAATAGGACGTCGGTCGGTTCTTGCAACCTATCTTTCTCCTCTTAAATATTCAGGTTCACATTATGCCGCTTCCGGCTATTGGACCAAGGCAATGCCCTTCAATCCGCAGAAAGCTATTATGGAATTTGAGGCCTCCGTGGAATGGGACAATCTCTTTAATCCTGTTAAAACCGCCCGTATGATCGGACTGGATGCCTCTTTTTCATGGGGACTTTCCTGGCGTAAAAGACTGCCAATGAATTTTCAAATCACTGCAGGCGGAGCTGTTGAAATCAGAGGTGGGACATATTATCTGCTTCGAAATAGCAATAATCCTGTGCAAGTGAATGCATCCGGAAGTTTGGACATCGTCGCATCCCTCTCAAAGCATTTTAATATAAGCAGGCTCCCCGTATTGATAACCAACCGGATCAGAATCCCCTCTTTGGGTATATTTTTTAATCCTGAATACGGTGAGACTTATTATGAAATTTATTTAGGAAATCATAGCGGGCTCATTCATGCGGGATGGTGGGGAAATAACTTCCGCATCGACAACCTCTTATCCGTGACACTTGATTTCGGGAAAACAGCCATGTCTATCGGGTACAGATATAACCTCTATACCCAATGGGCCAACCATCTTAACACCAAAGTCCAGTCCAATTCTTTTGTGATAGGTGTTGTGCCCGGAAGTATAGGATTAAAAAAGCGTAGGGTTTCTACTACAGAAGATAGGATTTATTCTATCTATTGAAAAAATTGAAAAATGAAGCCAAAAATATTTTTCATTTATACCTCGTTCATAATTCTTTTTCTGGCAAGTTGCCATGAATCACCCACATATAGCAATACGATGTTGGGTAACTTCGATGCACTCACTGATATAATTGATTCAAGATATTGTTTTTTCAACGATAAAGACATTGATTGGGACGAAGTGGTTTTGAAATATAGGAATCAAATCACTTCCGAAACTTCAACGGAAGAACTTTTTCTTATCTGCTCCTCATTGCTTGACGAGCTGAAAGATGGCCATGTCAACCTTTCATCCAAATTCTCAACAAGCTATTATCGTAATTGGTGGAGTGACTATCCGCAAGATTTTAATCTGCGTACACTTGAACAATATTATCTGGATTTTGACTGGTACACTACGAGCGGCATAATGTATAAACAATTGCATGATGAGGTTGCTTATATGTATTACCCCTCTTTTTCCAACGTGATAAGTGAGAATTCCCTTGATTATATTTTTGCCCTTATGGCTAACAGCAGGGGGCTGATAATCGATGTCAGGAACAACGGCGGAGGACTTCTAACAAATATCAATACCCTGATAGGCAGATTCATTGAGGAGCCTATCACAGGGGGGTATATTCTGCATAAAACAGGACCCGGTCATAACGATTTCTCTGAACCCTATCCTATTACTTACGAACCCTCTCCTAAAGGAAGGGTGAAATGGAGGGGTGAGATTGTGGTCTTGACCAACCGTTCATGCTTTTCAGCCGCAAACAATTTTGTCTCCGTAATGAAAGGGCTTCCAAATGTGAAGATAGTGGGTGCAAAAACCGGGGGAGGGGGAGGTATGCCTTTCACCTCAGAACTTCCCAATGGATGGAGTGTTAGATTTTCGGCGTGTCCGATTCTGAATAATAATTATGAAGTGATAGAAGACGGCATAGAACCTTCACCGGATTGTGAAATTCATGCATGGGAAGATGAATTGGCTCAGGGGTATGACGCAATCCTGGAATATGCAATCGATATGCTGAAAAAAAATCCGCTCCCCTTCCCACCTGGCGAACCGGGGGATGAAGAGCAGAACAATTAAACTCAACTTTTTAATAATTATTCCTCCGCATAGGAAAGCACGGTGGGACTGTTAACATCTACTCCATATTCCTTTGCGAATCTAAGAATAGCCCTTGCAAGCTTCGGTTTCAAATCTTCGGGACAATATCTGAAATACGCCTCGGCAGCCCTGACATGTGCCGCATCAGGCATCGGATATTCCCTTCTTTCAGGCAAACCGAACACACTGTCCGGAAGCTCTTTTTTCTCTTCATAACTTAATACGTCGCTCATAATTTTATTTTTTAAGGTAAATATTAATGATGTTGTTATATAATTACAACATTTAAATCCCTTTTTAGATTACCAATAATACAATTTTTTTCTACTAAAATATTTTATAATTAAATTTGCATTTTGGAAAAAGATATTTCCACTGATTAAAGTCAATATGTATAGAGATAAAACATGTGGCGAACTTCGCCTTGAAGATAAAGACAAGAAGGTTGCTTTGGCCGGATGGGTTCAGAAGATCCGGAAAATGGGAGGTATGACTTTCGTCGACATCCGTGACCGTTACGGATTAACACAAGTGGTGTTTAATTCAAAAGACAAAGAGAACCTTTTTCATGAGGCCAACAATCTCGGCCGTGAATTCGTTGTCAGAATAACCGGGAAAGTCTCCGAAAGAGAAAACAAAAACAAGAATCTGCCCACCGGTGATATTGAAATTATAGCTGAAACTCTTGAAATATTGAACAAGAGTGAGATTCCCCCCTTCACTATAGAGGAAAACACTGACGGTGGAGACGATCTAAGGATGAAATTCCGCTACCTTGATTTGAGACGACCTAATGTAAGACAAAATCTTGAGCTAAGGCATAAGATGGCATTTGAGATCCGGAGATATCTGGACGCCAATGGATTTCTGGAGATTGAAACACCTATTCTTGTTAAATCCACTCCGGAAGGTGCACGCGATTTTGTGGTTCCATCAAGAATGAACCCCGGTGAGTTCTACGCTTTACCACAAAGCCCACAACTGTTTAAACAGCTTTTGATGGTTAGCGGGTTCGACAGATACTTCCAGATAGCAAAATGCTTCCGCGATGAAGACTTGAGGGCCGACCGCCAACCTGAATTCACGCAGATTGATTGCGAAATGAGTTTCGTCAAACAGGAAGATGTGATCGATATGTTTGAGGGTCTTGTAAAGCATATATTCAAATATGTCAAAGGTATTGATTTCAACGAACCTTTCCCCCGTCTGACCTGGAAAGAGGCGATGGAAACCTATGGCAGTGACAAGCCTGACATTCGGTTCGGAATGAAATTTAAAGATATTACTCCTCTCGTTAAAGGGAAGGGATTTGCAGTCACAGATGATGCCGAACTCACCGTGGGAATCACTGTGCCCGGCTGTGCTGCATATTCAAGAAAACAGATAGATGAACTCACTGAATTTGTGAAACGTCCGCAGGTGGGTGCCAAAGGGCTGATATGGATCAAGCTTGAAAACGATGGATCAGTGAAAAGTTCTATCGGAAAATTCTTCACTGAAGAGCAACTTAAGGATATAGCCAAACAAATGGAGGCAAATCCCGGCGACCTTATGTTGATTATGACAGGAGAGGCAATGAAAACACGGAAACAGCTCTCCGAACTACGTCTGGAAATGGGAACTCGTCTTGGTCTTCGCGACAAAAATGTGTTTGCACCGTTATGGGTGGTTGACTTCCCTCTCTTTGAATGGGATGAAGAGACCCAAAGATACTATGCAATGCATCACCCCTTTACCTCACCAAATCCCGAAGACATTCCAAAACTTCACACTGATACAGGGAATGTAAGGGCAACAGCCTACGATATAGTGGTTAACGGCAATGAATTAGGCGGAGGATCGATAAGGATTCATGAACCGGGCTTACAGAACGAGATGTTTGAACTTTTAGGCTTCACTCCTGAAAAAGCCAAGGAACAATTCGGATTCCTTATGGAAGCTTTCAGTTATGGCGCACCGCCTCATGGAGGTCTTGCTCTCGGATTCGACCGGTTTGTTTCCATCTTAGCAGGTCTGGATTCTATTCGAGACGTGATTGCATTCCCCAAGAATAACTCGGGAAGAGATGTGATGAACGAATCACCTTCACCACTTGACCCGGCACAACTTGATGAACTCAAACTTCAACTTAGAAAAGATTAACCTTTCCTCTCGATTCTTATGATAAAGGTAAAGGATATTGCCAAAGTCATAGAAGATTTCGCACCTCGAAATCTTCAGGAGTCTTATGACAATACCGGTCTTCAGGTAGGTGACCCCGATATGGTTGTCACAGCGGCTCTGATATGCCTTGATGTAACGGAAGATGTCTTGACTGAAGCAATGGAGAGAGAGTGCAATCTCATCATTTCACACCATCCTCTTATATTTCACGGAATAAAGAATCTCACCGGTGAAACTCCTGTGCAGAAAATGATTGTGGACGCTATAAAAAGAGGATTGGCTATATATTCGGCTCATACAAACCTTGACTCAACCAGGGATGGTGTGAGCCACGAAATTGCTCATCGTCTCGATGTCAGAGATATCGAAGTGTTGGAGAGTCAGCCACTGAACCCGGGGTTCGGTCTTGGAGTGATAGGAACAGTGAAACCCACACCCAAAATAGAATTCCTGAGGAAAATTAAAGACACTTTCAACGTGAGGGCTTTGAGATATTCCGCACAAAGTTCTTCTCTGGTTATCAGAAAGGTGGCTATCTGCGGCGGTTCCGGAGCCTCCCTTATAAAAGAGGCTATAAGAAGAAAGGCCGACATTATCGTGACAGGCGATGTGAAATATCATGACTTCACAACTTTCGGCAATGATATCCTGATTGCCGACATCGGACATTATGAGAGCGAGTTATGTGCACGCGACATTTTGTCAAGAACAATCAGGGATAAATATCCTGATTTCACAACATATTTTTCAGATACAGAATCAAATCCGATTAAAATATTATAATAATATAGTTCCAGCTTATGGCAACAGAGAAAAAAAACGACACCGATAGAAGCGTTGAAGAGCGTTTGCAGAATCTCTATAAGATGCAGACTTTCTTGTCGGAAATCGACAGGATAAAGACGCTTAGGGGCGAACTCCCCAATGAAGTGAAAGACCTTGAAGATGAAATTATCCGCTACCAGACAAGGATAGATAAATACGAAGAGGAAGTGAAAGGCCTCAAGGAATTTGTGAGCAAAAAGACTGCCGACATTGAAGAACGACGTGCCAAAATTGCTAAATATGACGAGCAGATCAACAATGTTAGAAATAACCGTGAATACGCATTCCTTGAAAAAGAAAAGGAATTCGAGGGTCTGGAAATCGAACTTGCCGAAAAGAACATCCGCGAGGCACAAGAAAAGATGAATCTAAAGACCGAAGAGATAACCAGGGCCAAAGAGGGACTTAACGACAACAGGCATATCCTGGAAGAAAAAAAATCTGAATTAGATGCAATAGTGTCTGAAACAAGGGTTGAAGAAGAAAATATCCGTTCCAAAGTCAAGGAACTTGAAAAGAAAGTGGATGATTACACTCTTGCAGCTTTTAAAAGAATAAGGAAAAACGCACGCAACGGTCTTGCAATCGTGACTGTGCAAAGAGATGCCTGCGGCGGTTGTTTTAACCGTATTCCGCCACAGAGACAACTTGAAATCAAGATGCACAGGAAAGTTATTGTGTGTGAATATTGCGGTCGGATCATGGTTGATGGAGCATTGGTGGGTATCTCCGGCGAAACCCCGAAAGAACCTGCTGCCAAGCCTCGGAGAAAATCTGCAAAAGCTGCCACACCGGCTGAACCGGAAACTGAAAGTTGATTATTGAATGCCACACAACCGGTGGGTCTGTAATGAGAGTCTCCACCTGGGGTCGGCTTTAACACGCCTGATTGTTCTGCGAATATGCAGCTTCCTTAAAAATGGATCAGGATCATAACATGGTTGAAGAAGGAATTGAGTTTCAGGACCGACACACGAAAGCTTGAAATAATGTTCAAGCGGCTGACCAACATCTACAACCTTAATTTCATCTGCGGTTACAATATGTAGCGCCGGGTTACCTTTAACACGCATCCCCTCTTTAGGCGAGACTGTGATCCAGTCGATGCCTTCCGGAAGGGGATGCGTTCCGTTTGTCTCGATAGAAATCTTATTCCCGGTTTCAGACTTAATTTTCTTTATAAAATTATCATCAATAAAAAGTGAAGGCTCGCCACCGGTCAGCACGACATTACGGGCCGGATATTTCTTTATTTCTTCAATAATTTCATCATCACCCATAAGATGAAAGCTTTCGTGATCCGTGTCACAAAAATCGCACCTGATATTGCATCCTGAGAATCTCACAAAAACCGAAGGGACACCGGTTTGGCATCCCTCTCCCTGAATGGAATAGAATATTTCATTAATCTTTTTCATAGATTGCCGAGTTCCCCTCACTTTCCTGAACTTCACATCTCCAGCAGTTGGGGACATTGTCAACTATCCAGCGTGCGATGTTTTCTGCTGTAGGGTTTGTGGGAATCACATCATTGATAAATGCATGGTCAAGTTTCCCCATAACCAGGTCTTTTATATGTGTGAAGTCGGTGACCATACCATCCTTGTTCAATTCCTTTGCACGACACTCCACATTTATTATCCAGTTATGACCATGCACATTGGCACATTTGCTCTCATAACTCAAATCCAGCCTGTGAGCGGCGCTTATTTCAAATCTTTTCTTAACGTAATACATTCTTAGATCCAGTTCTTAATTCTCATATAGGGTCGGGTCTTCCAATCCGGCTTTAGCAAAAGCCTCTTTCCTTTCACGGCAGGTGCCACAAGTGCCGCAATGTCTTTCAGCGCCCTTGTAGCATGAATATGTATAAGCATAATCAACACCATGTTCAGCACCGATTTTTGCTATATCATGTTTTTCAAGGTTTGTAAAAGGATCAATCAGAGTTATTCTATCATAAGTTCCCGTTTCCATTGCTTTACTCATGGCATGTGTGAATTCTTCACGACAGTCCGGGTATATGGCGTGATCTCCCCCATGATTTGCCATCATAACATGTTTTAAACCCTTTGTTTCTGCGAGTCCACACGCCACGGAAAGCATTATCCCGTTTCTGAAGGGCACAACAGTGCTTTTCATATTGTCTGAGTCATAATCACCGTCAGGAATTTTTTCTCCCCCTTCAAGCAAGGAACTCTTAAAATAAACCTTCATGAAAGAGAGAGGAATGACTATATGAGGTATATTCAAAGACTCAGCCTGATAACGGGCGCATTTCAATTCCCGCTCATTATGGTTTGAGCCATAGTCAAAACTCACGGCCAAGGCAATCCTGTTTTTCATATAATGCAACAGGGTGACACTATCCATTCCCCCGCTTAATATTAAAACGGAATCTTTAATCATTTTTTCTAACCGTATCAAAAGCTTGCAACTGTCTTTGCATAATCAATTTTTGATGATCGATGTCTCCCATATTTGCAAACGGATGAATTGATATGCCGCCTCTGGGCATAAAAAATCCCTTTACCTCAATATATTTTGGATCCATCAGTTTCCATAAGTCTTTCATTATGATATTCACAACATCCTCATGGAAGTCTCCGTGATTTCTGAAACTGAACAAATATAGCTTGAGACTTTTGCTTTCCACCATACGGTTTCGTGGTATGTACGATATCACAATATGTCCGAAATCGGGTTGCCCGGTCTTGGGACATAATGTCGTGAATTCCGGACAATCCAATGTAACAACATATTCGTTTTCCGGATGTTTGTTTTCAAATGTCTCAAGCAGCTCAGGATTATAATCTGATGTATAAACAGTGTTATTATTCCCCAAATGGGTTATGCCCTTCAATTCCTTTTTTTCTCTCATTATTTTCTATCCTGTTGAAATAAAATAAAATGCCATACAAAATTACAGATTTCCCTCTTTAATTCCAATAAATTGACTCTCGTGACTCCCTCCAAAAAAAATAGAATTGCAAAGACCGGAAGGCATTTGCAATTCTATTTTAGTATTGATTTATATCAATTAATCCAATTGGATCACAAGGAAAGGAGAAATACTCCAGAATGACTCGGGATCCGTTATCTTCAAGGTGATTGTCTTGTCTTCATTAACCTGTTCAGTGTATGATCCCGCCGGCACAGTGCTCCATATCTTTATTTTTTTTGCCCCGGTGTTGATACTTGTGAGGGTACGCCTGTCTGCTTCTGTGAAATATTCTTTATTGAAATCTCCTTTGAGCACTTTTGTCTGACCAAGGAATTTCTTTTCAAGAAGTCCGTTTTCTTTGAGTTCTTTAGCGGTGCCAAGGGCATAATAGACAGTGTTGAGTTCACGGTCTGCCTGTTCGTAGGCAGCAAAAGCTGCATTTTTTGCTTCAGTCTGTATTTCTATCTGTTGTTCCTGTGCCGTTATTCTCCTATTCAGACCGGAAATAGAATCATTGGCAGCTGCAAGTTGACTTTCCAATGAGATGATGCGGTTATCCTGGTCTTCAATATGCGCTTTCATCTGCTCGATTGTTTTTGAAAGCACGGCGTTCTTATTGTTGGATGCCTTCAATTTCTGTTCCATCTGATCAAGTAGGGCATGATTGGCAGCCAATCTTTCCCTTATTGCTGCCAGATTGTGCCGAACCTCCGCTCTTCTGTCAATCGTCTCGGTATTACCCATATTATAGAGCAACCCTTCTTGCATGTTGATGGAGTCCAAGCCATTGTAAATGTCGGCCATAAGCACTATAAGAGAATCATTGAAAGTGGCTGCTTCCTCGTAATTGGCAGTGAGTTCGGCGATTCGCATTGAATCTATTTCTTGTCTATCCTTGTCTGCACCTGAACATGATGCCAGAATAAACAAAGAGGATAAACAGGCTATTGATATAAGCTTCTTCATTTTAACGGTGATTGAATTATTTATGAAATGTTTTATTATCTTCTTTTATGGAATTTCTGGAATTATTTCCCTCAACTATTATAACAATCTCACCCTTGGCTTGGTTCGCAGTAAAATAGCTACAAAGGTTTTCAAGTGTATCGGTATGATACGTTTCATGGATTTTAGATATTTCACGACAGACTGCAGCATTCCTTCCCTCGCCGAAATATTCCTTAAGATCCGACAGTGTTCGGTTCAACCGTTTAGGTGACTCATAAATCACGATAGTTCTTGGATCATCTTTTAGTTGAGAGAGTCTCGTAGCCCTCCCTTTCTTCACCGGCAGGAAACCTTCGAAAACAAATCTTTCGCAAGGAAGTCCGGAAGCCACAAGGGCAGGCACAAAGGCAGTGGCACCGGGCAGACATATAACATCAATCCCCTGTCGGCGGCATTCTCTGGCTAACAAAAATCCGGGGTCGGATATTCCGGGTGTGCCTGCATCGGATATCAGAGAAATATTTTCTCCCTCCTTAATCCTTTTCACCAAATCAGCAACCTTTTCATGTTCGTTGAATTTATGATAACTTTTCATCGGAACATGGATATCGAAATGCTTTAATAGAATCCCGGAAGTGCGGGTGTCTTCAGCAAGAATCATATCAGATTCCTTGAGAATCCTTATGCCCCGTAGCGTCATGTCTTCCAGGTTTCCTATAGGTGTGGGCACGAGGAAAAGAGTCCCTTGGTTCATACGAAATACCTTTTCACTATTTCAAGGAAATCACCCACTGTGTCATCAGAAGGATTAAGCCCCACATCATTGATAAAATAATCTTCAGCCTCCTCATAGTCATCCATGGATGCAACCAAAGCAAGGGAATTATTGAAGTCAATATCCGAATTGTTGAAGAGTTCCTTCCGGAAGCGGAATCTGTCGTTTATAGAAAAAACAAGACGTCCTCTGTCTTCAACCTCCGACGGTATGATATATGAGAGCTCTGTCTGTTGTTGCATGAGGTCAGACTCATCCTTATCTTCTTCATCCGGTGCTTCATAGGATAATGTTTCCGAAGGTTCCTCATAAAAGACGGGGTCATCCTGAATGGAATATTCCTCAAGGTTAAAGGGTTCCTCAGATTGGGTGTTTCCCTCTTCCAAAGAACCACAGATTTTTGCAACATCTTTACCCTTATTAGATATCAGCCGGAGAAAATCATCACGATATTCGTCCCTCTTAAGCGCCAGGTGTATCAGGCCCTCCAACTCATAAATTTTATCTAAAAGATCTCTCAATCCGGCATCCATCTTCGACATATCTTTATTTGGGTTAGAAATATTCATTCGTTAATAAAAATAGACAATAACATTTTTTCCGCAGCTTTTTTTACTCTGTCTCGGTTATTAGGGATATCATTCATGATAATAACTACGGCATGAGTGGGCACATATTCATCGTCAAGTTTATAGCCGGCATAACATTGAATCCCGTTCATGCTGCCTGTTTTCATTGCTATATAACTGTCAAGTGGTGTTTCTGCCAGGAACTTTCTTAATGTTCCTTCCTGGCCGGCAAGTGGGAAAAAAGAAGCGTAGGTCGGATTCGAGCTCATAAGAGTGAGGAGTTCTCCCATGAAATCGGCTGTTACCCTGTTGCTTCGTGACAGACCTGAGCCATCCACTATGACTATCCCTTCCATAGGCAATTGTTTCGCTGTCCAGGCATCCAGTTCCATTGATGCAGCTTCACCGGTTTCACCGGATAATCCTTTCATTTTCCCGTAGGTACGCAGCATTGATTCAGCAAACATATTGTCGCTTCTCATCATACAAGATCTCATTATTTCATCTATAGGAGCGGAGAGATGATCATGAATCTGAATACGCGGTCCCTCGGTCAATTCTTTCTCTTCTAAAATGATACCGTTAGAAGCCAATGCTGATTTTAATTCCTTTATAAAACTTAACGACGGATTTTCAACAGAGAAATCTCCCTCACAATTGTCTCTATAATTTAATGCATGAGTGCCTGTGCCATAATATTTTTTTTTATCACCGGCCGCCCATGATGTCGGCCGTGAGTTTCCTTGGAACTCCGATTGATCTATAATTATATTTCCTTCAATTTCCCTTATCATCTGGGCTGCCAATGCCTCGCAAATCTCTTCTATGAAATCTTTTGAAAAGGGTTCGTGGTCTGAATTCAGTGAGGGGTCGCACGAACCTGCAACTATGAGATTCCCCCTAAGTCTGCCCAAATCATTGGGGCCATCGATATATACCCTTGTATGGTATCTCCAATCAGGACCTGACTCCCCTATCAGTGATGCTGTGGTGACAGCCTTCAAGATGGAAGCGGGAATCAAGGGCTGCATGCTGTTATGTGACGCCGTCACAGTTCCATCTGAAAGATCAATAATTTTAACTGCAACCGAATTTGTGTTTATTCCGGATTCTCTCACGAACTGGTCAACCGCCTCCGAAGGATTTTTACCCCACAGTGACAGGCTGCATAGGATTAGAAGTATATTTAATAGAATACCTTTCATTATTTACTCACTCCATATTGTTCTGATAACAAAATTACAAAAACTTTTTCAAGGTCAAGAAGCCTTGCTTTGCAAAGTAGAAAAATAGTGAGTAATTTTGTTACATCATTAAGACTTCAACCAAACAACCTAATTTATCATAAAATTCCGGATGGAAAGAGAGAGATATCCGGCAAAACAACCCTACACATTCGACAGGGTGGTGAGAATCACATTCACGATTCTTTCCATTATTGCAGGTCTTTATTTATTAGATGCCCTCAAGGGTGTTCTCCTTCCCTTCATAGTTGCCTGCCTCATTTCTTATATGCTCGAACCCATAGTCAAGCTCAATATGAAATTATTGAGGATGAAATCAAGGTTCTTTCCGGTGATACTCACTCTTATGGAAGTGTGTCTCGTTCTTAGCATTTTTTCAATTTTGTTTTTCCCGTATCTGGTTTCGGAAGCAAGTCAGATGGCAACAATGGTGAGGAATTACGCCACGACACAAATAGATATCCCATATATATCCGGCCCCATTCATGATTTTGTTAAAGAGAACCTTGATTTTGATTCTATCTCCAAGTTCCTGACCCCACAGGAATGGAAAGAGATAATCAAAACCACATTGACATCATCCTGGAATTTTCTTAGTTCGAGCCTCGCTTTTATAATCGGCTTGTTAAGTTGGCTTATTGTGATTCTTTATGTAATCTTCATCATGCTTGATTATGAAAGAATCATGCTCAGTTTCCGTCAACTCGTGCCGTTTCAACACCGCAGACGTGTCTTTAAAATCGGCAGAGATATAGAACATGCCATGAACCGTTATTTTCGCGGACAGTTCTTCATTGCCTTTATCGTTGGAATACTGTTTTCCATAGGATTCGTGATTATAGGGCTCCCCATGGGAGTTGTGCTCGGATTGTTCATAGGTATGCTAAACATGGTGCCTTACCTGCAGCTCATATCTTTACCGATTACAGCCGTATTGTGTCTTGTGAGCACGGCAAGCACCGGCGTGGATTTCTGGCTTATTTTCTGGGAAAGCATGGCGGTTTATGTAGTTGTGCAATGCATTCAGGATCTTTTTCTCACTCCAAAGATCATGGGAAAGGCAATGGGTCTGAATCCTGCTATAATTCTTCTGTCTCTTTCTGTATGGGGAGCATTGTTGGGATTTATGGGTCTTATAATCGCTTTGCCTCTGACAACCTTATTATTGTCATATTATAATATTTATATAGTCAATCGTTATGCCAGGAGTGAAGTGGAGCTCGCGGAAAGCGATCCTCTTGACTCATAGAAGCACCTTTACTTTATGTTTGCCACATTTATCGATTATCAGTCAATTGATGGCGTGTTTGAAGGTGAAAACACCTCAGACATTGTCAATCAAACTTATACAGAAATAAATGCAACAGAACCCAATGTATCGGGTGAGGAGGAGCATAATAACGGACTGATCGCGGATCTTGCATGGATACTTTTATTGGGTGCGGTGGTGACTCTGCTTTTCAAAAAATTAAAGCAGCCGGTGGTCTTGGGTTACATACTCGCCGGATTTCTCGCGAGTCCTAAATTCCTTTATTTACCCTCTATCTCCCATATCGGCAATATTGAGTTCTGGGCAGACCTCGGCATTGTGGTTCTAATGTTCACCTTGGGACTTGAATTCAGCTTCAGAAAACTCATGAATGCCGGTTCATCGGCAATTATCACTGCTTTGATCATAATTACGGGGATGACTTTTGCAGGATTCGGAGTGGGAAAGATTCTACATCTGAATCCTATAAACTGTATTTTCCTCGGAGGGATGATCTCGATGTCGAGCACAACCATTATCCTAAAGACTCTCACCGATTTAGGAATGAGGCAGAAAAAATTTGCCTCACTTGTTTTAGCGGTCTTGATTATCGAGGATCTCTTTGCTGTATTGATGCTCGTTCTACTTTCATCACTGGCAGTGGGTAATGTGGAGGGTATGGATCTGCTCTTCTCGATTGGGAAACTGATATTTTTCCTTATAATTTGGTTTCTCGTCGGTGTCTATGTTCTCCCGTCGTTCCTCACTAAAGTTCGTAATTTCCTCAACGATGAAACCCTGCTGGTAGTCGCCATGGGACTATGCTTTTCAATGGCTATATTTTCCGTGGTGTGCGGTTTCTCGCTGGAACTGGGAGCCTTTGTGATGGGATCAATCCTTGCGGGGACTATGGTGGCCGAAAGAATGGAAAAAGTGGTGAAGCCGATTAAGGATCTATTTGGCGCTGTGTTTTTCATATCGGTGGGAATGATGGTTGATCCCTCCGTGCTTGTAGATTACTGGTGGGAGATTCTTGTGCTTGCAGCCGTGGTAGTTGTGGGAATGATTTTCTTCGGCTCGCTCGGTATGCTTGCAACGGGTCAGACACTTCGTGTGGCAATAGAAAGCGGCTTCACACTCACGCAGGTCGGTGAGTTCTCTTTTATAATAGCAGCTCTCGGTATGAGTCTGGGGGTGCTTCAGGAATCTCTTTATCCAATCATCGTGGCCGTTTCTGTGATAACAATTTTCACCACTCCTTATTTCGTGAAGCTGTCGCAGCCGGCCTACAAGTTCGTGGAGTCTCATCTTCCGGAAAAAATGAGGTTTCTTATCGACCGGTATTCCACTCAGGTGGTCGATACCAACAGCACCAAAAAATTATGGAAAGATATCTTGAGCCGTTACGTCGGGAAAATGTTGATCCATTCAGTGATATTGATTGCCATAATACTTGTTAGCCGCCAGTTTCTTTTCCCGTTGCTGGAAACCTATCTTGGAGACTGGGGAAGATTCTGTGCCACAGCGGCCACGTTGCTGGTAATGATGCCTTTTCTTTTCGCCCTCTCCTTCAGTTCCTTGAAACCTGATGAAAAGATGAGGCTTCATGCATCGGCAAGTTTTTACGATGTGCCCTTGGTGGCGCTCCGGATAATCCGATATATTGTGGCGCTCCTTTTCATAGTTTATCTTCTCACACTTGCCTACAATGCCACGGTGGCATGGATTGCCGGCATAATCTGTCTGGCGGTTATTATCACCTTTGCATCTACGGAAATCCGTTCCCGGTATATCCAGATCGAGAAAAGATTCATCGATAACCTTAATATTCGAGAAAACACGAAATCCGGAGCGAATAACAAGTTGATCGCCGATATGCACCTTGCATATATCGAAGTGGGTGCCTACTGCCCCTTTGTTGGAGACAAGCTCAAGGATTCGGGATTGCGTAATGAATATGGTGTAAGCGTTGCAAGTATCCAGAGAGGGGAGAGAACTATGCCTCTGCCCTCCGTCAATGCCAGGATTTTCCCCGGTGACGTGCTTGGTGTGATAGGTAATGACGAGCAGATTAAACGTCTGAACGATGATATAGAGCGTGATGAAAAGGCATATCGGTCTTTAGATGTCTTCAGTTCCAAGGTTGAGCTCCGGAGTATCCTTCTCTCCGACACATCCCCCATCATAAACGTGCCTCTTGGAGACACCGACATCCGTAAGGATTATTATTGCATGATTGTGAAGGTGCAGCGTGGAGATGATGTGTTCGAGCAGCCGGATGCCAACACCGTACTGAAAGAGGGAGATATAATTTGGGTTGTAGGGGATCCCTCTCGCATGGATCAAATGAAGTGATTAAATCACTATTGCCCGTTCTCCATTGCTTTCATAAATTTCCCCGTGAACTCTCTGGAGGAGTTTCTCAACCCGGTAAAGATATTTTTTACTACCACGGTATCTAATGCAGTTACGGTTTTTTCATTTTTCACATCAATAAGTTTTGACCCTAGATAAATTTCGCCATACTCAGAAATCATTGTTGAGACCAGAATCACATAGTCTTCATCGAATTGATTGGCAATACTTATCAATTCTCTGTGTTTTGGATCTTTAAGTTGTGAATAAGGATCTATTTCATAATAAATCTCCTCAAAGTCCGAAGTCCTTTCATTCACAATATAATCTCCCGATTCTGAAAGCATTATAGAAATCGTATTATCGATCATATCCTTTGGTTGTTTTCCAATCAAACCGGTGACAAAAACAGCAACACGTTTTTTGTCACTGTTTTTATCAGATGCCGAAGTTGAGACAAAACAAGATAAAACTAAAATCAATGATAATATTTTCTTCATAATTGTTGTAAATAACTGGTTAGCGTGTTTGTTCCACAGATATTATCAATTCATAACTGTCGTGATTGGAAGCATCGGTGCTTAAACGATACATATAGACGGTGGAGGGCCTCTCTATGGTTTGAAAAAGAATCTTGTCTTTATCATAGGAGAATTTTGATGCCTCGTCAGAATGGTCCAGCAGTGTTTTCCTTACCATGGCAATAACAGATTTCTCTTTTTTGGGGATGGTAATCTTATAAGATGCCTGAATAATTTTTTTTGTGGTATTATGCCTTTCAATCACTATATTCTTGTCAACATTATCATTGCTGACTACATTACGTATCAGGTCATCATGCCATTTTAAGGCCGACATGGTGAATGAGACAAACATTAATATCAGAAGCGAAATATATTTTAACCTCCTCATATTTTAAAATTTAGTAGTTTCCACATTTATTGAAAAATCATACAACAGATCCTGTTTCTCCACATGTATGTTTTTTATCTCCTTTTTCATATCCTCCACTGCTTGTAAGGTACTCCTGATTTCCGGCATAATTTCTCGGATGTTGTCGTTTCTTACTTTTGCATGATAGACATAACTCCCGGCATAAATTTGTTCGGGGAAGGATGAATTAGAGGAATTCCTGACTTTTAAGATTACTGTTAGAATCACTATTGCCAAGACAGCTGCCACACATCCCCAATAAGCATATTTTCGTAAGCCTGAAGAGAAGAATTTGCTCGGGAATGGATATTTCTTTGCCCTCGTCTCCTGATCGATGCACGCGAACATCTCTTTATAAAATTCTAGATCAGTTGGAAGGTCGTTACTTTCGTGAAAAAACTTGGAAAGTTCTTTTTCCTCGAGTCTCGTGGTTTCCCCTTCAAAAAATTTGTCAAGATAAAACCTAACGTTGTATATATTGATTTTCATTTCCCAACAAATATAATTAAGTTTTTGAAATAAAGCGCTCTCTCAATTTTCTTCTTGCCCGGGAGAGGGCAACCCTGATAGCTCCGGGGGTAGAGCCGATAAGTTTTGCCATCTCTTCTGTTTCCATATCCTCAATATGTCGCATCCGCATCACCGCTTGTTCAACAGTGGGAAGCGAGTTTAACGCCTCCATGATTTCATCGTCGAGTCCATCCTCATGATAGCCTGAAAAGTCAAAATTTTCCTGTACCTCGGCTAAAGAAATGGTTTTCTCCTTATCTCTTATTTTATTGAGTGTGATGTTGCGTAAGACTACAAAGGTGACACCCTCAAAAGACTTATATTTATGCAAACGATCTCGGATATACCATAACTTCAACAGGGAATCTTGAACAGCATCTTCCGCTTCCTCCGGGTCTTTAAGTAAGGAGAGGGCGAATCCTAAAAGGCGGGGCCTCAGGATTTCAACTCTTTTTGCGAATTCCTTACTGCGCATCTGATCTTTTATTCCTGCCTATTTCCTCCAACGATATCGTCGCTCGCAATCGACCGCACTTTTCTTACGCTTGCATTCATCGATCCGAATCTGTAACTCAAGGTAATTGAAAAATTGGAGACATAGAATCTTTCGGTGAAGGACCTGCTGTAGAAATTGTCAAGCTGCGTGTAGGAAATCCAGCCGGGTCTTTTGTAATGAAAAGGGCTCATTGCGGAAAGTGACACACTTAAACGGTTCTCTTTGAGAAAAGATTTCCGAAGTGTTATCCAATATAGCACATTGGACCAACCGCTGTATCTTCCCCATGTGTATAGACCGCTTCCGGGTGCCTTATACCAATTTCCTCTCAATGAGAGATCGATTTTCCAAGGTAATTCCTGACCAAACGCAAAGAAGACGTTCATACTTGTGCCTGATCCTTTTTCATCCATCAATTTGTTTTCTTTCGACTGATAATCCACATTATAGCTCACCATAAAGGATGTCTTGCCTGTGGGACGCCAGTTGAAATATGCTGTGCCGCCCACTCCACGCACTTTCCCTGAATTGGCATAGGTGGAATAATTGTGATCTCCCTCAACATATTGGATATTGATGATATCATTATTTGAGAACGTGTAATTCCCCGAAATGGCTAATGAAACTTTTGGTGAGAAATAATTGTAATTAAGTGTGAAACTGTTTCTTCGGATACTTTCCAGATCAGGATTGCCGAAAGAGGTATAGTTCGGTGATTCATTCACGGCAGGATTAAGGTAATTTATGCCGGGTCGTTGGATCCTGGATCCCCAACTGAGCTTGAATGAATTCTTTTTGTTGAGGTTAAAGATGACACCTGCATTCGGCACCCAGTCATTCAAGTTTGCATGGAATGGCAGCTCCGGGCCTTCCGGATATTTAGCCTCCAGACGGGAAAATTCGTATCTTAAGCCTGCTGTAAAACCGAAATTCTTTACATTCACTCTATAATCGGCAAATACCGCCCCTATTTGAGTGATGTGCTTGAAGTTTGTGTATTCAGTAGTGTAGTCTATGTAGTCTCGTGCTGTCCGGGCATGATTATACCTGTAGATATACTTTCCTCCGATATCAAACGTCCCGAACTTATTCAGCGGTCTGGTCCAGTCGAGCTGGAAGGTATGTTCTGTGCCGATTTCATGGGCATCCGTATAAATCCCCGAATATGGCACGGGCATGTTGAACATGTCGTAGTAATCTGTTTCATTTTCAGATGTGTTGCTGTTGGTATAAATGCGATAAGATAGAATTATATTCTCCCCTTTTCGTGAGGTGGATCTCTGATAATTCACGCTTCCGTTAAGTGAGGTGTAGTGGGCACCAAAAGACTGATTCCTTTCCTTGTAGCTATATATCACATCGCCTATATTGTCGGTCATGCTTTGCAATCCCTCGGAAAATCTTTTACTGCCGTTCAGCCATCCTCCGAATTCCAGGGTAAACAGGTTCAGGGTGTCGGGTTCAAGGCTTGTTTCAAGTCCGAAATAACCGAAGTCGCTTGTGTTGTGTCCGGAATTTTCAGTGGCAAGATATGTGTCGGTGTCGTAATAATGGGCTAATGACGAGGAATGGCTGCGACTCTCTTTTTTGTTTATATGACTATATCCTCCGTAGAATGAAAGAGTGAATTTATCATATTGCGCAGTCAGATTTAATCCCGGTGTAGGAAATGAGGAGGGAGTGGTATAACCAAGTCTCACGTTTCCCATGACACCTTTCATTACCGTGTTCTTCAAGGTTATTATATTCAATATAACATTTGCCCCCTCTGCGTCTTCACGCGCTCCCGGTTCTGTGATCACTTCAATTTTCTCTATCATTGAGGCCGGCAAACTTTTGAAAATATCCTTTGCATTGTTGGAGAATGCATTGTTGGGTCTTCCGTTTTTATAGATCTTGAAATTTGAATTGCCGTTTATTTTTATAGTTCCGTCGGGTTCCACCGTCACTAATGGCACTTTTCTTAGAATTTCATCTGTCATTGATGTTTGGGAGTCATTGTCGGCCTGCACGTTATAGGCAAACCTGTCTACCTCCATTGAAAGCAGGGGGCGATCGGCTGTTACCGTAACCTCGGCAAGTTCTTGCGAGAGGTCTTCCATCCGGATTATTCCTAAATCGGCAACCGGTTTTTCTTCGGTCACTTCAAATGTCTTTTTGACCGACGTTTTACCTGTGGCGATTAGGGAGAGAGTATAGGAACCGGCGGATGGAAGTATTTGGCTGAAGCCTCCATCTGCGGAAGATACGCCCATATATAGAGGTTTCACAGAGTCATTTGAGTGATAGATTTTGAATGTTGCATAAGAAACGGGTTCATTGTCTTCTTCCATGATCTTGCCTTCCACCCGGAAGTCGGCAGCATTCAGACAAAATGAAGTAAAAATTAGAAAAGCAATAAATAGCAAACTTCTTGACATGGCGTTTTGCTGTTTGGAAAAGTTGAAACACTATAAAGACACATAAACTTAATGAAATGTTACATCCCCAAACAAAAATTTACCACCTAATATTAGATTAAACCTGATAATTTGTTTAATCCGAGCACGTTTGATGTAAGTATATAGAACTTACTAATAACCGCATTGGTTTTATTGCATCTTACCTGATTCAATTTTCAGTCGTTGCCTCCGAATTGTTCGGGATAGATAACGACAAGATTGTCATTTGAATGATTTTTCTGTAGATAACCCGGCAACCCTTCCATGTCGCCCGAATGAGAGACGGAACCTTTACGGGCCCCTATCACAATGAAAAGATCCTCGGATGTGATGTCATGCGAATGCAGGATGAAATCATCCCATGAAGTCAGGTCACGGTATTCATGCCTTATGGCATAACCCTCAGATATTATAACATTTTTGATAAAAGATGCAGTGGCCGGATATGCCAGGAAAATCACTTTTGCAGCAAGCTGCGAGGCGAGGTTACCCACCCTTTCCACCCAGGCCTGGAATCCTGTTTCATATTCCGCCTTGTCAGGTACAAGCACCATCAGCCGACCCAATGTATCTACAGGAATAAAGCACCTGCTAATGAAAATCATCCTGTTGGTTGAATTCAGAAGTTGTTCGGTAAGAGAACCGTAGAATGTGTCAACGATATTGTTTTTCCTATGAAGTCCGATTATAATGTCGGAGGCCTGATTTTGTTTTGCCTCGTTGGTCAGTCCCGCCACGGCATTAATGTCGTATCTTTCTATGTCCTTAACCTCTATGTCCACAGCCTGGGCGGCCGTCACGGCTATTTTCAGGGCATTCCGCCCTGTCTGCACCCTACCGGCATCGTCGCTGTTACGGACGAAAACGGCTGTTACGGGGTTGCGATTGTTTTTATGTCGCATCAAGAGAGCCATCTTCATAAGGTTTTCTGCAGTCACGGGATTGGCAACCGCCACAAGCTGGCGGGAATATTCACCCGGACGGGTGGCGTCTTCTTTTTTCAACTCCTCCTCTGTCAGTTCTATTCTCAATTTCTTTGCCGCATTCTGGGTGGAAACAGAGGCTATAATACAGCTCACCAGAATCATTAACACCGCTCCGTTCAGCATGTCTTCAGTCAGAAGCCCGTGCTGGAATCCTATGAGGGCTGCTGCTATGGTTGCAGCGGCTTTCCCGGATGTTAGTCCGAACATCAAACGTCTGCCGGTGGAGTTAAATCCGAATATTTTGGAACTTATGAATGCTGAAATCCATTTCGCAGTCATGGCCACAACTGCCATATTCAAGGCAACCCATCCAACATTCCAGCTCTTGAAAATCACTTCAATATTTATCAGCATACCAACTCCAATCAAGAAGTATGGTATGAAAATAGCATTCCCCACAAAGCTTATCCTTCCCATTAGGCCGGATCTCTCCGGAATGAAACGGTTAAGTATCAAACCGGCATAAAAGGCTCCAAGAATCGCCTCCAGACCTATCAGACTGGCAAGCAACGATGAGAGAAACACCATGGCAAGCACATAGATAAACTGGTTGACCTGGTCGCTAATCTTCCTGAAAAAATATTTTGTAAGATAGTGAAGAAGAAAACCCACAACCAGTGCATAGACCAACATCAACCCGATAAGCCTGAAAAAACGTGACACATGAAAAACTCCTGCCGATGAGGAGTCGATCACTCCTGCCAATGTGAGCAATGCAAGCAATACTGTAACAATAGTTGAACAAACCGCTATAACGGCAGGCTTAGAGTTTTGCAATCCGAACCGGCTAACAATAGGATAGGTAATCAGAGTATGGGCCGCATACATGGTTGATATTAGAACACATGTGTACCAGCCGGCTCCAAATGCAAAACGGCTACCAAAAATTCCGAAAAGTGTCGGTATTGCAAAGGTGATTAGTCCGAATATCAATCCTTTCCCTAAATTTTTCTTAAGATGGAACATGTTTATCTCCACCGCAGCCAAAAACATTAAGTAGAGAATCCCCACTTCTCCAAAAATTTCAAAGCTTGCATCTCTGGCAAGAACATTAAGGCCATGCGGCCCTATGACCACACCCGCAATTATCAATCCCACGATCTGGGGGATACCGATTTTCCTGAAGAGGAGAGGACATATAAGTATAATGAGCAGAACCAGGAAAAAAATCTCAACCGGCCCTGTCAATGGGAATGTCACTACCTCCTGAAATTTCATATTCCGAAAATTTTCCGGGCGTTTGCGTCTGTTATTGCTTCTATTTCTTTCGGATCCTTTTCTAAAACTTCAGCAATCTTATCCCTTACATGCACTAAATAAGCCGACTCGTTTCTCTCACCCCTATGGGGCACAGGAGTCAGGAAAGGTGCATCTGTCTCCAAAACTATCCTGTCAAGTCCTATCTCTTTTAATGCCTCTCGTAATTCCGGTGCATTTTTATAGGTCACAACCCCATTAATGCCGAACCATGGATCAAACTCCTCTCGGATTCTTTTCACATCTTCCGGAGTTCCTGTAAAACTGTGGAAAACCAGAGGAACCGTGAGTTTCACTTCTCTTAAAACTTCTAAGGTTTCCTCTCGGGCATCTCGTGAGTGGATTATTACAGGCAATCTATATTTTTCAGCAAGTTCAAGTTGCTTTCTGAACACAACCTTCTGTTGGTTCAGATTATTTGTTTCCCAATGAAGATCGATTCCGGTCTCCCCTATTGCAACAAATCCCCCTTTGCTTAATTCCAAATCTATTTTCTCTATAAATTCTTCATTATCATCATTTATATCAGTGGGATGCAACCCAATTGCCATATAGGTTGCATCAGGATATTTTGCATGCAATTTTTTCACCTCCAATAATGATTCTTCATTCACATTGGGAAGAATAAAATGGCTAACCCCGGATGCCAAACCGCGTTCTATCACGTCCGGAGACTCATCCTTATAGTCGGGGAAATATAAATGGGTGTGAGTGTCGATCATCTCTTATTTTTTTCTACCTATCAGCTTTTCTGCAAACTGTCGGAAAATCTCTTTTTTATCTTCCGACAAAGATGTGGCATTGAGTGCCTTCAGAGCCTTTGACGAATACTGACTTACAGCTTTTTTACAGATTTCGCCAATACCGGCTTTTTCATACAATCTGGTAACTGTTTTAATTCTCATTTCTCCAGAAGGAATCTCAAATGCAGACTTTAAAGCCTCTGCATGCTGACCACCTTGTGCTAATGCACTTATATAGAGATAAGTCTTCTTGTTATTATTGATATCTCCGCCGATAGGTTTGCCGAAAGTGGCAGGGTCGCCGAAGGTGTCAAGCCAGTCATCCTGGATTTGGAAAGCAACTCCCGTCATTACCCCGAATTCATAAATCAGGTCGGCATCCTTTTCGGAGGCACCGCCGATGATTGCCCCGATTTTTACCGAACCACCCAGAAGCGAGCCTGTCTTGCCCACAATCATTTCAATATAGCTTTCGGGGCTTATTTCTGAAGCGTTCTCGAAATCCATGTCGAGACGCTGTCCCTCATATACCTTGATGGCAACATCATTGAAAGTGTCCGTCACTTTTCTTAACTTATCGTCGGCAACTCGTGAAATCATCTGCGAGGCTACCGTCAGCATTGTGTCGCCGGAGAGTATTGCCGCATTTTCATCATATTTCGAATGAACAGTAGGACGTCCTCGTCTCATATCAGATTTATCCATGACATCATCATGAACCAATGTGAAATTATGAAAAATCTCTATCCCGATCGCTGCATCTGTAGCTTCTTCAGCATTACTGCCGAATGCGTCAGCCCCCATAAGGGTCAGCACAGGACGAAGTCGTTTCCCGCCTGCGGTGAGTGAATATCTTATAGGTTCATAAAGTGAACTGTATTTCCCGTCAGGAAATTCAAGACCCTGTATTGCTGATTCAATCTCAAGGCGATAATCTGATATTGTCTTCATTTTATATTTTTTCTATTTTTGTCAAACCATTATTTACAATCAACAGGAGAAAATTCAATTCAATCCCCTCTTGAAACGCTGCAAATATATTGAATCTGAAGCAGCAAGATTCTTTATCAATTCAATTTCATTTAAAATATCTTCTGTTTTTTCCGGATTTTCATGCATGTTTCGTTTCATCAACTCTCCCAAACGTCGGGGACTCTCCTGAGATAAGTCATAATAAATTTTAGCCTTATCCGCAATTTCAAGGGAGCCTACATAAGTGTTCAATGTTTCCATAAATTCTTCCTTTTGTCCTTCCGGCAGCGACATGTAAGCATCTATGAGCGCATGTTTAAAATCATCAATGACAATATTTGAATAGTTCCCTAAAGCTATATCACATAAATACACAGCCAGTGAATCTGCCGACAATGACTCTTTTAGTATCATAATTTTTTGAGAATCCTCAAGAAGATGAAAATCCGGAGGGAATGAAAACCTATCCTCTTTAGCCGAAACACACGAAACCGCCAACATTCCAATCAAAAAAACCAAAGTATGGAATAAACGGGTTGATATTTCTTTGAAAGAAAGCAAACTGTATGATATTTAGACCAAAGGCACGTATTATCGCCACAAAATTACAAAAAAACGCCCACACCACATTGCTTTACCGAATAAAAGCGTTAACTTCGCATTCACAAAGGAGTGATGCTCGAGTGGCTGAAGAGGCACGCCTGGAAAGCGTGT
>JAFLTM010000023.1 GCA_022509225.1 Muribaculaceae bacterium | reverse complement strand
GTATGTGACATAGATTCCCAGCGGGGCGAGTATGAAAGTTGACAGCCATATACCTATCCAAACTTCCCATCTGCCGTCGCGTGCCATCTTATATCCTGTGTTATCGATTATATAATAGAACAGGAAAAGTAGGACTGAAATAACGAGGGGAGTGCCGAGGCCACCTTTTCTTATAATAGCACCGAGAGGAGCTCCGATGAAAAAGAAAATAAGGCATGCCACAGACAGGGTGTATTTTTTTAGCAACTCGATTTTATGACGCCTTATCGACACTTTGTCGTCGGTGATTGTGGCGGTCTTGAATTCATATTCATTCACTTGCTTTTTCGACAGGGCAAGCGCACTGGTGAATATCATGTCACGTTTCGACAAAGGCACTGAATTTAGCAGTGAATCCATGTCAAGGGGAGGGTACACCGTCAAGGTGTCTTCGGCTTTAGTTTCATTAACCTCAATCGCAGGCAATGGAATATCCTCTTTCTTATTATCCTTCTTTACGAACACCGGTTGGCCATTCCGGCGGTCAACCAAAAGAGGGAAGGATGTCCTTCGCAACTGATTGGCATAAATGCTTCCCACCGAATCTATTCGTTGGCCCACGGAATCTATAGTGTGGTTAAGTTCCGTTATATTCTTGCCCACATATTGGCTACGGATGCCCCCTTCATCCATCCTGTTAAAATTGGCGTCAAAGGGAATGAGGATTTCTTTGTCGGCAAAAGTTTCGCGACGGAAAGGAACATTCTTGTCGAGAGCTCTCTGTTCCCTTAAATTTTCAAATTGCTCGCCGGTGAAGAGATGAAGATACAGATAACGCATGTCGCCGGTGAAAGCCATCCTTCCCGAATCGGCCAACAGGATTGTGGCATTGTCGCCGCCACGTGTCACGTCATAGATCATCACGTCGTAGAGCATCCCTGTTTCCCGGTTCTTTGATTGCACGAGCAGATTATAACCCGGAATCTGGTCATAGAAAACCCCTTCCGGAATCTCGACTTCCGGAGATTTTTGCCGCATTGAGAAAAGGAGAGTCCACATCTTGACTTGTGCAGGGGGGAGCACATAATTCTGGAAAAAGAATGCACCCACCGCTATTATTGCCACCAATCCTATCAAAGGTTTCATTGCCTTTATCAAGGATATGCCACTCGCTTTCATGGCTGTTAGTTCCAGTTTCTCACCAAAATTGCCGAATGTCATCAGGCTTGCAAGAAGTATTGCGAGGGGTAGTGCCATTGGCACCATAGAGACACCGGCGTAAAAAAAGAGCTCACTGATAAGTGAAAAAGGGAGACCTTTGCCAACAAGATCGTCGATGTGCTTCCAGAGAAACTGCATGAGCACAATGAAGAGCACGATGAAAAATGTCATCGCAAACAAGGGAAGAAAACTCTTCAATATGAAAAGATAAAGACGTTTGACCAACCTCATTGAGAGTAAGTTTGCTATAGACGTAATCTCTTTCCGGGTGTAAAATTACAAAAAGTTATTGTGAGACTATTAGCCGGTCAAAAAAAAAGTAGGAAATGACTAAGGGTTGAATGTTTTCATTAACTTTGCAATAAGACCGCAAGAAAAAACGGACGAAAACCATAAAATCTAATAAGATGAAACTATTCGAACGACTCACGGAAAAAGCGCAGCAACATCCACAACGGCTTGTATTGCCGGAATCATTGGAACCACGCACCCTCCGGGCTGCCGACTATATTATTGAAAAAGAGATAGCCAAGGTGATTTTCATCGGTAATAAAGAAGAAATCCTCAAAGAGGCCGGGAATCTGAATCTGAAAAATATCTCTAAGGCCGAGTTTCATGATTGTGATGATCATAATTTCACTGAGCCTTATGCAGAACTTTTCTGTGAGTTGAGAAAGAAAAAGGGAGTTACATTGCAGGATGCACGCTACACTGTGAAGAATCCGCTTTATCTGGGATGCCTTATGATCAAGGCCGGACATGCCGATGCTATGGTGGCTGGAGCCTTGAGTCCGACATCAAGTGTATTGAGAGCTGCATTCCAGGTTTTGAAGACAAAACCGGGAATTTCGGTTGTGAGTGGGGCTTTTATAATGCTGCTTCCCGAAAATTGCGGTTTTGGCGAGCAAAACATGCTTGTGTTTGCCGATTGTGCCGTTGTGCCTGACCCGACAGCTGAAGAGCTTGCCCAGATTGCAATTGCCACAGCCAAGACAACGAAAGATATAGCCGGACTTGATCCTGTGGTGGCACTCTTGAGTTTCTCAACAAAAGGAAGTGCAAGCCACGAGAGGGTTGACAAGGTTATCAAGGCAGCCGAACTGGCCCATGAGCTTGCCCCGTCGTTAAAGATTGACGGTGAATTGCAAAGCGATGCTGCCATTGTACCGTCGGTTGGAAATTTGAAAGCACCGGAAAGTGATGTTGCCGGTAAAGCCAACACCTTGATATTCCCGTCGTTGGAAACAGGCAATATAGCATATAAACTTGTGCAGCGTCTTGCCGGTGCAGGTGCGGTGGGTCCTATTTTGCAAGGTCTTGCAGCTCCGGTTAACGATCTGTCGCGTGGCGCCACTGTTGAAGATATAATCAATACCATTATAGTAACCTGCAATCAGGCTATCGGCGACAAGGGTTTATAAATATAATCAAGAGTTAAAGTAAGTTTTAAATCAGATAAGATGAAAATATTAGTTTTGAACTGCGGGAGCAGTAGCGTCAAATATAAATTGATTGATTCTGCCACAAAAGAGGTGATGGCGGAGGGAGGAGTAGAGAAGATCGGTCTTCCCGACTCATTTTTGAAATATAAGAAACCCGACGGTGAGAAAGAGATAGTTTATCTTCCTATGCCGACTGCCAAAGAGGCTGTGAAAAATATTCTTGATCTGCTCACAGATCCTGTGCAGGGAGTTGTAAAAAGTCTTGATGAGATAGAGGCAGTGGGTCACCGTGTGGTTCATGGCATGGAAGAATTCAATAAGTCGGTTCTGATCACAACTGAAGTAATAAAGAAGGTGAAAGAGGCTTACAGTGTAGCTCCTCTTCACAATCCGGCGAATGTTACCGGGATAGATGCTGTGGAGGCATTGATACCAGGAGTTCCGCAAGTTGCAGTGTTCGACACTGCTTTTCATCAGACAATGCCTCCGAAGGCTTATATGTATGCGCTCCCTTATGAGCTTTATAAAAAATATGGGGTGCGTCGTTATGGTTTCCATGGTACAAGCCACCGCTATGTTTCAAAAAGGGCCTGCGAATTCTTAGGGCTGCCATACGAGAAACAGAGGATTATCACATGCCATATTGGCAACGGCGGAAGCATCACGGCCATAAGGGACGGAGTCAGTGTCGACACTTCGATGGGACTTACCCCAACGGAAGGACTGATGATGGGAACACGTTCCGGAGATGTAGATCCGGGTGCTCTTATCTATCTTATGGAAAGAGAAGGTCTGGATGCTGCCGGATTGAGTAAACTTGTCAACAAGCAGAGCGGCGTGTTAGGTGTGTCTGAAAAGTCGAGCGATATGCGCGATATTGAGTCGGCAATACTGGAAGGAGATGACAAGGCCAAACTTGCACTTGAAATGTATGAATACCGCATAATAAAATATATCGGGGCATACACTGCCGTTTTGGGTGGAGTTGATATAATTGTCTTCACAGGTGGAGTAGGTGAGAACCAAACCAAGACACGGGAGGCTGTTTGCCGTCAGTTGGAGTATCTGGGAGTCACATTTGATCCCGAAGCCAATAAAAAACGTGGTGTGGAAGTTGAAATTTCAGGTGCAGATTCCAAGGTGCATGTGGTTGTTATTCCCACAGACGAGGAACTGATGATAGCACAAGATACAGCCGCAATAGTTGGGAATGCTTGATTTTGTTGCATGGAATGCAGATCCGGCTGTTTTCAGTTTGGGATCGTTTTCAGTCAGATGGTATAGCCTTGCATTTGCTGTGGGCTTTATCATCGGTTATAACATCGTGTCACGAATGTTCCGGCATGAGGGAGCACCTGAGAAATGGCTCGGAATCCTGCTTGCCTATGTGGTGGTGGCCACGATAGTGGGAGCAAGGCTGGGCCATGTCTTCTTTTATGAATGGGACTATTATTCCCAACATCCAGGTGAGATTATCAAGGTGTGGAACGGTGGACTTGCGTCGCATGGAGGAACTATTGCCATAATAATTGCCGTTTTTCTCTTTTCCTGGTTGGTGACAAAGAAACCTGCGTCATGGACTTTTGACAAGCTTGTAGTGGCAATAGCGCTCGTTGGTGGACTTATCAGGCTCGGAAACTTGATGAACAGCGAAATTTATGGCGGTCCCACAGATCTGCCTTGGGGTTTTGTTTTTGAACGAAACGGAGAGACTGAGGCAAAGCATCCAACACAGATTTATGAAGCTCTTTGCTACTTTCTTCTGTTCGCATTATTAATGTGGATGTACTGGAAAAAGAATGCCGAAGAACGCCCTTATCTCATAACCGGAGTTTTTTTTATCGGAATCTTTCTGCCAAGGTTTTTCATTGAATATATAAAAAACGTGCAGGTGGACTCTGAATATGAGATGATAGCCACTTATGGAATTAACATGGGCCAGCTGCTTAGCATTCCTTTCGTTTTGTTAGGTTGTGCACTTGTTGTGTGGGCCATGACGCATCCACGGGAAAAATTCTCTTTCCCCAACAAATTTTCTGAAGAGATAGAGGCTGAGAAACGCCACTCCCGTTATATCAAGAAAAAAGGATCCTCAAAACCCTGAATCATTAGTGCTGAATTTGTTTACGGTTGTGTATTTGGAGAGGTCAATCCCTATAGAAGCTGCCGTGTACTGCAAATTCAGGAAGTCTATTTTGGCTGTGGTGTAATAATTTTGTTCGGTGAGATAATCAATCAACGTGATAAGACCTGCGTTGTAAGCCTTAAGCAAGGGAGTGTTGTAGTCAATATTTTTTAACAGCGGTTCGAGCTCTTTCAGCTGGTTTTTTATAATTGAAAGTTGCCGAATGTAGCTGTTTGTCTCACTTATAGCCTCGCTCTTCGCTACATCAGCTTTCACCTCTGACTCAGCTATTGCAGCTTCTGCGGCAGCCCTTTTCCCTTTTGATGAGAAAACCGGGATAGATATTCCTAAAACGGCACCATTGAAATGCATCCAGTCTTCATAGGCGTGTTTATATCCGATGGTAAGTGAAGGCAGTGACTCCATTTTGGAAACCTTCTTCTGTTGCTTGGCCACCTCCATTTCGGCTAACGCTGCATCAACAGCAGGCAAATTCAGCTTAGCATATTCTATTTCAGAGGAAAGGGGTTCCGGGAATTCAAGATCCATCTTTCCCAGAAGTGGCAGGCAATCTTTGCCATAAATATTTGAAAGAGAATTAACCAAGGCAGCCTCTTCATTGATTGTGGCTGCTTTTACCCCATGAATATTGGCCGTTTCAATTTTAATTTTATTCACATCAAGAAGCGACATCTCCCGTGCCTCGTAGGACTGGAGGGCAAGTTTCTCTATATTAGAAATATTAGCTGACAGAGAATCAAGAAGGATGAGTTTATGCCTGCACAGGATATAATCGAGAAGGAGGTGCTTGATTTCCGCGAGTTTATTTATTCTTTCGAGATAAAGGTTTTTTGCCGCTGCATCAAGTCGTTTTTTTGCCTCTTTGTCTCTTGCCCCATACACAGCGGGCCATTCCACACCCCACGAAAGTGTTGCCGCCCATCTGTTGGTTTCATCATGAGGCATAATTAGATATTCTCCATCAAGTTGAGGATCGGGGAGGTTGGAGGTGGTTGCAAGTTCTTTTTCAAGTGCATCCAAACTATAGTTTCCGACCCGGAAACTTTCACTTCCGGTGAGAAGAACAAAGGCCGTGTTATCGAGTGATTCGGAATAAAGGCCGGGAACAAAAATAATCAGGTAAACAAATGGTAAAATCAGTCTTTGCAAATTTTTCATCGGTGCAATATTTTCCTTTTCAGGAGCGGCGGGATGTGTTTTTTCTACATTCCTTACAATTACAGTCGTTATCCAGTCTTCCTTTTTTCCATAAAAGGTTGTAGATGGAAGGCACCACAAATATATTAAGAATAGTGCAAGAAATCAAACCGCCGAGGATAACAATTGCCATAGGAGCTTGTATCTCATTTCCCGGACTGGTGGCTCTCAAAGCCAAAGGCACAAGAGCCAGAGCAGAGGAAAGTCCCGTCATAAGAATAGGGTTAAGCCTGTCGGCGGAACCACGAATCACTCTCTCTTGCATGGTCACTCCTTCATGAAGAAGCTGATTATAGTGTGATATCAGGAGCATACCGTTTCGGGTGGAAATACCTAATAGTGAAATAAAGCCGATTATTGCCGGAATATTTATATCACTCCCTGTAATCCATAGGATAAGCACCCCGCCTATAAGCGCCATCGGCATATTCAAAAGAATAATAAACGATTGTGTCGTGTTTCTGAATTCAGCATACAGAAGGAAGAATATCAGCAAGATAGCTCCCAACGAGGCTATTAATAAAGTTTTTGAGGCGGATTCTTCACTTTCGAACTGTCCTCCATACACTACATAATACCCCTCGGGTAAGTTTACATCTTCCTCCACATGCAGCTTCAAAGCATTGACCGCACCCCTCAGATCTCCGGAGGAAACATTGGCAGACACTACAATACGTCGCGACACATCTTCGCGATTGACAGATCCCGGCCCTGATGTTGAAACAATATCGGCGAGCACGCCTAAGGGTATTTCACCCTCTGAGGTGGAAACCGGCAGGTCGGCAAGTGATTCAAGGGTAGGACGGTAGGACGGGTCGATTTTCAATGTCACATTATAGGGAAGATTGCCATCATAAACCCTCGACACGTTAAGCCCTGCAAGTGCAGTTTCCACATATTTGCCGAAACGGGGCAGAGAGACACCATATTTTCGGAGTATATCCCTTTTCGGCTTTATCTCGATTTGAGGTCTGGGCACCAGTTGTTCCACATTGATATCGACTAATCCGGGCACTTCCCCCATTGTTTCTGCAATTTCTTTTCCTACGGAATATAATTGTTCAAGATCGGAGCCAAAAACTTTTACTGCAATTTGAGCCTCGCTTCCTGAGAGCATAGCATCTATGCGATGACTTATGGGTTGACCTATCTCCACGGTGACGCCGGGGAGCAGGGCCAACCTCTTTCGTAAGTCGTCGGCAACCTCACTACGGCTTCTTCCGGTGTGTAGTGAATATGGAACCTCTATTTCAGACACATTCGAGCCCAAAGAGTGCTCGTCAAGTTCGGCTCTTCCCGTCTTTCTTGCTGCAAGAATCACTTCCGGCACTTCCATTATTAGTTTTTCGGCCATTCTCCCTACACTGTCGCTCATCTCCAGTGATATTCCCGGCAATGCGCTTACATTTATAGTGAAAGAGCCTTCATTGAAAGAGGGAAGGAAACTACGTCCTAAAAACGGAAAAACAACAGCTGCCAACACCAAAAACACAGAGGCAACCACAAAAAGTGGAGTGGGCCGGTTTATGATTTTTCTAAGTATAATCTTATATCTTGATATAAGGAATGCCGACACTTTCGGCTCTTTCTCCAGGTGTTTTTCATTTTTGTTATTACCCAGAAGGTAAAGACATAATACAGGAGTGAGAGTTAGGGCAACAATAGTGGATGCAAATAAAGCTATGATAAAAGAGATACCGAGCGGAATCAATAGCCTTCCCTCCATCCCTGTCAAGAAGAATAACGGGAGGAAACTCGCGATAATAATCAGGGATGAATTGAGAATCGGCATTCTCACCTCCCGGGAAGCCTCAAACACTATCTCAGCGACAGGAATCCTTTTGTCAGATGGCAGTTCACGGTTTTGACGCAAGTGGCGGTAGACATTCTCTACATCAACGATAGCATCGTCTACCAAAGAGCCTATGGCAATTGCAATTCCACCTAAAGTCATTGTATTAACAGAAAATCCGAGAGCGTCAATAACCAAAAGAGTTATCAGCACCGACATTGGGATGGCAATTGCCGAGATTATGGTTGTCCGGATATTCATGAGGAAAAAGAAGAGAACCACCACCACAAAAAGAGCACCTTCGAACAAGGATACTTGAAGATTGGAAACAGAATTTTTAATGAAATCAGCCTGTCTGAAAATTTCTGTGTTGATGTGGATTCCTTCCGGCAAGCTTTCCTTAATTATATCAAGCTCAGAGAAAAGTCTGTCTGTCAGACTAATAGATCCTACACCCGGTTGTTTGGTGACAGTGATAAGAACAGCGGATTCAGTGTTCAATGAAGCCTTCCCGATTTCCGATGTTTGAGGAGCAAGCCTCACATCGGCGATATCTCCGAGAGAAAAGGCTCTTCCTGTGGAAGATACAACCGGTGTCCTTTCCAGTTCGGATATATCTGTGGTGGAGAGTGCAGCTTTTATAAGATATTCATTATCATAGTCGTATAATATTCCACCGGATGTGTTGGAATTAAAATTATCAAGTGCGTCGATTACATCATCTAAAGTCAGGCCGACATTTCTCATCAATCCGGGGTTGAGATTTACGGCATATTCAAGCACTTCTCCCCCAATAACAGAAACAGAAGAAACTCCTGACACAGCCAGTAGGCGCGGACGAACTTTCCTGTCGGCCACTGAGCGTAATTGTCCCGCTGATAATTCTTCGGATGTCAATCCGATGATCAGCACTTCTCCAAGAATAGAGGAGGAAGGACCTAAAGTGGGTGTACCCGCCTGAGTTGGAAGTTCTGTGGCTACTGAGGGCAACCGTTCAGCTACAGTCTGCCTGGCATCTTTAATTGAGGTTGACCAGTCAAATTCTGTCCATACCACAGAAAGCCCCGTAGCTGAGGAGCTTCTAACTCTTCTGACCCCGGGCATTCCATTCAAAGCTGTTTCAATGGGGAATGTAACAAGTTGCTCCACCTCTTCTGGAGCCATACCGGGAGCCTCTGTCATCACAACGACCGTAGGAGCGTTCAGATCAGGAAATATGTCGACTTCGGTATGGAAAAGAGCCAATACCCCTGCTGCAAGTATAAGAAAGCTTACAAGCAGAACCGGAATTCTGTTCTCAATTGAAAATCTGATTATTCTGTCGAGCATCGGATCGGAATCAATGATTGTGGGTGTGAGCCGGAGGAGCAACGGCTGATACTTCGGCCATCCTCACCACGGATGCCCCTTTTGAAACGTATTCCTCACCGGCTTCCAATCCCCTGGTTATTTCAAATCTTTCTCCGTCACTGTCGCCGGTCTTGACAAGCCTTTTTTCATAAGAATGTCCGTCGTTAACCACATAAATGTAATAATTACCCTGCATTTCAATGAGTGCGTCACGTGGCACTGTTATCACATTATTTTGCTCGGATGAGAATAGATAAACTTCGGCATAACCGGGTGGAAAAGATGAAGGGCTGCCGGTGAATGAAAAATAAACAGGCAGGTAACCCTTGTCTGTGTCTGTCGCGCCGGCAAATCCATCTAATTTTTCCCCGTTAAGGTCTGTAATGGCAAAGGATTTATCGCTGCCGGCAGGTTTGAAATTGGCTGTTTCAATTGTCTGGAAGGCAGATGCATATCTTGCCGGTAAATCTGCACGCAATGTAAGACGAGCGTTTTTTGATAAAGAGGCAATAGGAGTCCCCACTTCTACATAATCTCCGGAATTAACAAAAATAGAGGTTACAGTGCCGTCAGCAGGGGAGGTTATCGTTGCACCGGAGACTCCCGTTCCCGCTAATGCCATTGCTTCATTGTATGTTCTTTCAGCCTCGCGGAATACAGAGGCGGTGACAAGACCTTCTTCAAAGAGTGGTTTTAATCTTTCATATTCTGCACGAGCTGTAATAAGGTTCGTATTGGCTGCCTGATTAAGGTCTCCACCCTGCACCCCTTGTGAGGAAATGTTTGCCAGGGAAGTTCCCGCTGGGATTGATGCCCCTGCCACAAGCCGGGGAGAAAGGGTTATGATGCCGTTTTTTTTAGCAGATATGGTGAAAATGTCGGATATGGCCGGTTCAACTGTTCCCCCCGTTTTAATAATTTTGTTGAAAAGAGTAGGGGTTGCCACTGAATGCTCTATTCCAAATTTTTCAGCTTGTTCTTTTGTTATATCGAATCCCGGATGCTCATGATGAGATTCTGTTTCATAATCATGTTTGTCATGTTCCTTGTTGTTGCATGCGAAAGATGCAAGTAAAAACATGCAAACTATCGGGCACATAAATCTTTTTCCCATAGCAATCGGATAAGTGGAATGAAATTTTATGCAAAAGTAAAAAATAGCTGTTGCAACCGGGTTGCAAAGTTTGTAGGGGAATCCTTAGGAATCTTCTTGGATTGAGAGAGTAGTTATGGATAATATGGGTTTGAAAATTGATAGAATATTGTTATTTTTAGCAACCGAAATAAAAAGAAACTATAAAAAATGCATCATGGTAAAGGAAATGCTCGAATATAACGACAAGTTTGTGGCATCGGAAGGCTACAAACCCTATGTCACATCCAAATATCCCGACAAGAAGATAGCAATAGTGACATGTATGGACACAAGGCTTGTGGAATTGCTGCCGGCAGCTTTGGGGATAAAAAACGGCGATGTTAAGATGATAAAAAATGCAGGAGGTGTAATCAATGAGCCGTTTGATTCTACGGTGCGTTCCCTGCTTGTAGCTATATATGAATTAGGCGTGAATGAGATAATGGTGATTGGCCATACGGAATGTGGCGTTCAGGGTATGGAAGCCAAGGAGATGCTTCATCTAATGGAGAAGCGTGGCATTTCGGCTGAGACTATCTCTCTTGTCAGGAGATGCGGGGTTGATCTTGACAAATGGCTTTCCGGATTCGAGGAGACCCCTGCAGCCGTGAAGGAATCGGTTGAACTCGTGCGTAATCATCCGCTTGTGCCGAAAGATGTGAGAGTTTCGGGCTATATAATGGATTCCACGACAGGACGCTTAACACCTCTCTAACGATAGTTGTTCCTTCCCCGGTCGTTGGGGTCGAATGGATTGCGGGTGGGATCGTAGTAATCCTCTTCCTCCTCTTCTTCCATACGGTTTTGGTTGACCCGTTTTTTCTTGTCGGCATCAGCCTTGTTTTTCTTTATTTCCTCCGGTTTCATAAGGTCGACTGCAGTTGAAAAAACATCCCATGATTCCTCCCTCTCCCAATTTTTCTTTAGGTTTATCATTTTGGGATAATAATACGCCATGTCGGGCAGGATGCCAGCTTCGTAATTGCCGGTGTCGAAAATACCGTTGCCGTTAAAATCTTCAAATATACGGGCGTAATATTTCCCAGGGGTCAGATATTCCGCCACGGCCTTGTTATTGGTCAGCGGAACCCTTTTCACGGGTACGTCGGAAGAATTCAATATTTCAATAAATGCCGGCACTGAGTCGGTGAAATTTGAGATGTTGAATATAATGGATGAGTAATCGTCTTCAGATTTGGTTTTAAATGAGAACAGGAGCGGGTCTGTTTCAAGGCCATAGATGCCGGTAGCTGCCAGAGAGTCGCCCAAAAGACGATATTGCGACGAAAATTCCCACGGATATTCAATCATCAGTCTTCGGGGTGTGACAGAGTCTGCCGGCACAGGTCGCCATGGCAAAGGCACGGGTTCCCAAATCGTGTCGATGAGCACTTCAAGAGAGAATGCATTTGTGTCAAGCCGTGTCAAAGGGGTTTCAAATTCCAATAAAATGGGAGCATATACATCCATTGTGGTTGACGACAGAACCTTTATTCCTAATGGAGTCGGTTTTTCCGGAAGAGTGTCTTCAGGCATGACCTCCTCACCGGCTTTCAATTTTTTTTCAATCTCTTTTAATCTTTCTTTTTCAGCCTTTTCCTTTTCTTTTGCTGCATTTGCAAGAGCGGTTTTCATGGTTCTAGGGTAGAAGAACCTAAGAGTATCTACAACCGGAGCAAGGTTATTTGTGGAATCGAGTCTGAAATAGCGTGTCGCGACCCTCAGACTGTCGAGACCTAAAATAGATGGTTCTGTTATCCAGAAAGTCAGAGAATCGTTTTTCACTGACTTCTCCAGAACATACCAGTCTTTCAGATGCTCATATCCAACAGGTGTTACTGAAGCGATTGAGTCGGAAGGCGCGTTGAAGATTAGGCTTAGCCTCGTGGAGTCGAGACGCTCGTATTTTTGCAAGTATTGGCTCTTGTAATCGCTTTCAAAACTTCTTAAAAGTATATCATTGGGAAGAAACAGGGTCCTTTCCCTTGATAATACGGTGTCAACATCGCCTGTTTTAAGATTGTAGATTGTGTCGGTTGTGAGAGTCCTTTCTGCAAGAGGAGAAAGGGTGACATCATAGAATGCCATAGCTTCTTCCGGATTGGCACGATGATAGTCGTTATCAAGATCTTTAAGTGCAAAAATACGGTAGTTGCCGGGAGACAGACCTCGAATTGTGAAGTGGCCGTAGTCATCTGTCTTGGCCATTCTTTCAAAGGGGAGTGTGGCAAATGCCGTGTCAGCCAGATTGGAGTAAACTCCAACGAGCATTCCCTGCTGAGGTTCGAGATCTCTTGCTCCGAGAACCATCCCCGACAACTGGAGAGTGTCTATTTCGGGCCCGGTTGAAAAAGTGAATGAAAAGCCTTGAAGCTTGTTGTTTTCGTTATTGTCTTCTATGGAATTACCGAAATCTATGGTGACTGTAGTATTTTCAGGCAACGTATCGTTGAAATCCACCCTCACCTTCCGTCCCAGAGATGAAACTCGCGGCACCTGGGCAAAGGGGGGAGAAACAACCACATTGGTAAAAGCATCCTTAACATTCACTATCTCATCAAATTCCAATTCAATTCTCTGACGGTTAACATTAACTGCCCCCGGTTCAGGATTAGATCTTATAAACACCGGAGGGTCTTCGTCTCTCGGGCCACCGGTAGGGTTGCCTATAGAGGCGCAGGAGGCTAGGGCTGCCAAAGCGGTTGTGACAATTATGGAGCGACAAAGATGTGACTTACGATAACTCGTCATTAAAGCATTATTTATTGACAAAAACTTTTCAAAAGTAAGCAAAATTTCTTTTTTTTGAAGATAAAAAATGTCGTAAGGGAGGGTTAAAAATGGAAGATTCACCATTTTTAAGTCATTCATTTCAGTTTAGGTGAAAAATTTAACCTATATTTGCAAGTTGAAAAAAAGAGGCCCCTAAAAATGGCCTGACTAACCGAACATTAATCATTAAAACATAGACAATGCAGAACAAAGGGTTTATCAGCACGATTGCCATCCTTTTGATCTTAATCAGCGGATTCTACATTTCCTTTTCCGTGGTGACACACCATTTTGAGGAGAAGGCAAAGAAGTATGCCACGGAAATGGCAGGCACAGACGATGTAACAAACGATGCCTACAAACTTCATTTAAAACAGTTTAACGATTCAATCGACAAAGAGAAGGTATATCTCGGCTATACTTACAATCAAGTTCGTAAGCTTGAGGTTGGTCTCGGATTGGACCTCAAGGGAGGTATGAACGTGGTGCTTGAGATATCGGTGCCCGATATTCTTCGCCAATATGCGGCGGGTCCACGTCAACTCGAACAGATAAACGAAGCAATCACGGCGGCTCAGAATTCCGGTGCCAAAGGTAGCGACAAAGATTTCATCCAGAAATTTGCATCCAACTTCCAGCCCGGAACAATGGCTGGCCTCTTCGTCAGAGAGGGCGAGTTCCTTGGCAAATTGAGGAGTAATTCAACCAACGCCGATGTTGTCAGTGCGCTTGAAAGTCAGGTAGACAGTCAGGTGGATGCTGCTTTCAACATCTTCAGGACACGTATCGACCAGTTCGGTGTGGTTGCACCTAACATTCAGAAACTGCAGGATAAGTCAGGTCAAATCCTTTTGGAACTTCCGGGTGTGAAAGAACCGGAGCGTGTAACCGAACTATTGAAGTCTTCAGCTAATCTTGAATTCTTTGAAGTTTATAATTATAATGAAATAGCCAACGATCTAAACAGCTTTTCACAGCTGTGGATGCAGCAAGATACTATCAATCACACCAATCTTATTGAACTGCTTGGCGGTACGATGAGGGCCGGTAGCCCGGTTATTGGTATCGTAAGGCCTGAAAACAGGGCTCTTGTCGACAGTATTCTTGGTTCTCCGCTTGCTAAACAGAAATTACCCAGTGATTTCTCTGCTGTATGGGAGGTGAAGGCTGTTAATTTCCCGGTTTATGATGAAAACGGCAATGTTTTGAAGAAACCTAACGGAGAAGACAGAACGACCCCATAT
The DNA here is from genome assembly GCA_022509225.1 of Muribaculaceae bacterium. GTDB lineage: Bacteria > Bacteroidota > Bacteroidia > Bacteroidales > Muribaculaceae > Lepagella. The sequence goes on along the minus strand of JAFLTM010000023.1, from coordinate 12,625 downwards.
TATCAGCTGATAGCACTGAAAGGTGACGCTGCATTGGAAGGCGATGCCGTGGTTTCAGCCACAAGTGAATATGACAACCTGAGGGGCAATACGGTTAACATGAGAATGAACGATGCGGGTTCCCAGGCTTGGGCTACATTGACAAGAAATAACATCGGTCGCCCGATTGCGATTGTGCTCGATAACAATGTTTATTCTTATCCTAACGTAAATAATGAAATTACCGGAGGCTCATCGGAGATAACAGGAAACTTCACACCTGAAGAGGCCAACGACCTTGCCAATGTGCTTAAATCAGGTAAGATGAGCGCGAAGGTTGATGTTGTCAGCAATAATGTTATCGGTCCGAGCCTTGGTGCTGAAGCTGTGAACCAGGGATTCCTTTCGTTTGTAGTTGCGATTGCAATCCTGATGGTGTTCATGATTCTAATTTATGGCATAATTCCCGGTTTGGTAGCAAATGTGGGTCTTATCCTTAACTTGTATTTCACTTTAGGAATTCTTGCTTCGTTCCAGGCTGTGCTTACCCTGTCGGGTATCGCCGGTATTGTGCTTGCACTCGGTATGGCAGTTGACGCCAATGTGCTTATATTTGAAAGGACTAAGGAAGAATTAAAACTGGGCAAGAAACTGCGTCAGGCCATTTCGGAAGGCTACAGCAACGCATTTTCGGCTATTTTTGACTCAAACATCACGTCAGTGATTACCGGTATAATCCTTTTGCTTTTCGGATCAGGTCCGATAAAGGGATTTGCCACCACTTTGATCATCGGTCTTGTCGGATCATTCTTCACTGCTGTGTTCCTAACAAGGATAGCATTTGAATGGATTACCAAGAACGGCAGATGTGCCAACATGACATTCGACACCAAGATCAGTCGTAACCTTATAAGCGGAACAAAATTCAATTTCATTGGTCACTGGAGAATATCTGCAAGTGTTTGGGTTTCTTTGATTGTGATATCTATTGCCTCTTTGGCGATACGTGGTATGAATCAGGGTATCGACTTTTCGGGTGGTAGAAACTATGTGGTTCAATTCGACAAACCTGTAAATCCGGCAACTTTGCAGGAACGTCTGTCGAAAGAACTTCAGGAAGAGGCAAATGATCCAACAGTGAGCGTGGGTGTCATTACAATCGATGATCCCACAAAAGTGAGGATTTCAACAAACTATAGGATTAAGGATGAGGATCCCAACGTGGATAATGATGTCACCAGGCTTCTTTACACAAAGCTAGCACCGGAACTAACCGATGAAAACGGCAATATAATGGATGAAAATTCATTTGCAATAGCCGATGAAAGCAAGGGTATCATTTCGATTCAGAAAGTTGGTCCTTCAGTGGCCGACGATATGAGGAGAGACGCATATTGGGCTGTTAGTATAGCAGTTGTTTGTATGTTCCTCTATATCTTGCTGAGGTTCCATAATATTGCATTCTCCGTGGGTGCAGTTTGTGCAGTTGCACTGACAGCTTTCCTGATCATTGGTTTCTATTCAATCTGCTGGGGATTCCTCCCATTCTCAATGGAAATTGACCAGTCGTTTATTGCGGCCGTGCTGACAATTATAGGTTATCAGATCAATGACACGGTGGTGGTGTTCGACAGAGTCAGGGAAATGATGAAAGTCTATCCGAAGGAGAACAGATTCCTCACATTTAACAAGAGTCTCAATACAACTTTGAGCAGGACGATCATGACCTCATTCTCCACTCTACTTGTTTTGGGTTGTATCTTCTTCCTTGGTGGTGACACTATCAGGAGCTTTACATTCGCTATGATATTCGGTGTTATAGTTGGAACATTCTGTTCGCTTTATTGCGCCGCACCGATAGCTTACCATATCGTGAAGTTCAATCTCAACCGCAAAAATAAAGACAATAACGGAAAGCCTGCTTTGGAGGGTAACCGTAGATTTAGATAAAATTTTTCAAAAACGCTGAGGGGATGTGGCTTTTCAGGTCACATCCCCTTGACATTTAAAAGTCAATTATGTCTCAGAGAACGTTGCAAGATGTAAGACAGGAAATACTTCGCACACGCAAAGTTACACCTGAAATATTGAAAGAACTGGAAGACATTTATGCCGATCTGACCCAGATTGATTTTGACAAGGCCGATGTGCTCTTCCGTATCAAGCAACTCAATCATATAGAGTTAACTGAAAAATACAAAGATTTCTTTGTCGACAGAATAGCATCTTTTTTATTGGGATTCGGTCAGAGTCCTGATGAAATTGATGCAGAAGAGGGAAAATGGTTGAGGGGAAGGATTATACATCGTGACGAATACGACCGTGCCTTACTTGAGGAACTTGAGAACCGACTCGAGAATATCGACAGAAAACTACCCAATTATCTAAAGAAAAATAATTATCTGATTTCAAGATTCGAAGATATTTTATATTATTCCCGTTATTTCTCCTTTATAGCAGTTGTGGGAGCCATTCTCTCATCTTTCATTCTTTTTATACAAGGTTTCGGACTTATAATCAAAGGTTTGGTGGGATTCTTCCATAACCCGACTGAAAGGTATGAGGCCTTGTTCGAGCAGCTGGTTTCATCGGTCGACGTGTTTCTTTTCGCTCTGGTGCTTATTATTTTCGGTGTGGGGGTTTATGAATTGTTCATAGCCAATATAGACCCGGAAGACAAACCTGCCGACACACGACCCACGTGGTTGAAGATTAGCAGTGTTGATGACCTTAAATCCTCGCTGGGAAAAGTTATCCTAATGGTCCTTATAGTTTCTTTTTTCAAGCATGTGCTCGAAATCAGCGCCGAAATGTGGAGCCCTACGGCCCTTTTATATCTTGCGATCGGAATCTTGCTTATTGCCGGTGCACTTTATTTGACACATAAGTCGGGATCGGAGACTGAACGGTCAAAATCGAAAGAAAATTCCTCAATTGCTAAAGAGTTATTGGAAGAAACCCTGTAATTATTGCCATATAAAACATGTGTGTTTTATGGGGTGAGCTCTTTTGATATAAAACCGTAGCTAATTTTATTCCATAAAGGTAAATGAAAAAATTAATCTGTTTTATCCTGATTCTAACTTTATCTTCATTACATTTTTTGAATGCCGGAACTATTGAAGACGGAAAGGTCTATAGAATTAAGAATTTATATTATCCCAATTACTATTTTTCTATATCCGGAACAGTGGAGGGAGCGGTTGGAACCCAATACGCAGATAATGATTTAAAACAACTTTGGTATGTTATACAAAATAAAGAAAATAACGGATTTTATTTCAGAAATTTTTTCAACGGTGCATATCTGAAAACAGCTGAGGCACTCTACACACAATGGCCGGTGACATTCATATCGGAACCTGATGAGCAAACAATGCTAATGGATGTTGTTGCCGGTGACGGATATTTCATTATAAAGCCTGTTCACAGAAATGGAGATTATGTCTATGCGCATCTCGATGCTGCAAAAAATATTGTGCCATGGCTTTCTACAAGTGAGGCGTCTCATTGGGATTTTGAAGAGATTGCTTTGGAACCCGGGGAACTGGATGAAATGTTTGCAAGATTCAAGTCTACGGGTGAGGAGATAGGGAAATGCGAAGAATATGGAGAATATCTTGAGGCACTCTTTGCTGACAAATCTGCAACTGTTTTAAGGGATCCGGCCGGTGCTAAAGATAATCCTAACTATAATCTGCTTCCATCCGTTTTGCAGAAGATGGTTGATAAGATTTTGGGAAACGATTGGAGTGAAGAAAGAGGTGATTGGAGTGACTCGTATGCACGAAAATACAGGGTGCAACTTTATGAACCCTATTCCGAAGGAAGCGCAGCTGCCGGCTTGGCTGGTATTCAGGCACATACCAATATGAACAATCCCACAGGAATTGTTGCGGATTCCGGTGAGATTCTCTATGTGATGGTGGAGGATGAAATTCCGGATGGAGCTTCGTTGTATATCGGAGCTGTGCCTGACTGTGGAATGCATAATAACACCACTGACGGATTCAGACTGAAACAAGGTCTCAATATGGTTCTATGTAATGCCGATACCTCACATTATTTCATATACTACACTGTCAATACCGTAAAGGATGGAGTCCCCGTGAGGAAACTTTCGGAATTCAAGGATGTGAAGATACATATTGAGGGTGGTAGAATCAACGGTTTTTTCAACTATACAGGCGACGAGCTTTATTCACCGGATACAAGAGAAGATTTCCTTTACACTTCTTCAAGAGCTGTGCATCCTATGTATGATCTTATCGGAAAATATGTAATACTCCATTTTTTTCTTGAAGACACAGCAGATACACCCGGAAACACACATTTACAACAAGGTGTGAAAAGTGCCCTTGATCCCGAAATAAATAAAGTGGAGGGGAGTGATTATGATCCGGTCTCTATTATGAAGGCATGGGATAGCATGTGTTTTTCAGAGAGAATACTGATGGGCATCCAAAGCAAGGATGATATTTCAGATCCCTTTAACCGTGGTCTTTATGATGATATTGTTGACGATGGTTATTCCATAGGATCTTATAGGGCTGATTCCGGTTTCCATTACAGTGATTATTTCAATAACAGGATGATGGGTATTACCCTTCAGGCTGAAGGGCTTTATATGAATGCAACATCCTGGCGAACTGCCTACGCACCGGGAACAATTAGCACAATACTGACCAGATTCAAGCATGACGGTCTGTGGGGACCTGCACATGAATACGGCCATCTCAACCAGTCTCCTATTCGAATTGCAGGGACAACGGAAGAATCAAATAACCTTTTCTCTAATGTTGCCCTTTATTTCAGTGATAACGCCACAACTTCTCGAAGTGATTTTATCAGCGACCAGTTAAAGGTGTTTAACGACGGGAAGACTTATCTTGAGAACGGCACTTTTGGAACAACCAGAATGTTCTGGCAATTATGGTGTTATTATCATGCAACCCGTCATAACACTAAATTTTATCCAAGGCTATATGAACTCTTGAGAAAATATCCTTTGAAACGCGATATGACTTCTATCCCCGGCAAGCTGAATCCAAGATACGATATGCTTCATTTTGCAAAAATGTGTTGTGTCGCGGCAGGGGAGGATCTGACAGACTTTTTTACAGCCTGGGGATTTTTTGTGCCTTTGGATAATTATCATATCGACGATTACGACGTTTATGATTGTGTGCTTACAACTGAGGATATTGAAGCAGTTAAAAACGAGATTTCAGAGCTTGGTTTAGAAAAGAATCTTGCCATAATTTTGATAGATGACAGGCCGGGATCCGAATTGCCGTCGGAATCCGGTCATCCAAAGGAGCAGGCAGGTGATTTTGGCGGCCTGCAGGATTTTATTGAGAACCGTGGTACTGAAGGTACTTTGGAATATTCTATAACCGGGGAGAATGTCGTTATCGAGGGAAACGGTAATCCGGGGGCAGGATTCCTTGTATATGGACTTGACAATATGCTGCTCGGGTTTTCAAATGCACGTTCTTTCACTTTGAGGAGTGATGTGATTGATGCATTGAACTCAGGAGAGGCAACTTTATTTGCAGTGGGATGCGACAATTCGCTGACCAAAGTGAAGTCGGTGGGTTCATCAGATGACAATGATGAAGAAACTGCCGGTATTGAAGAGATATTCGGCAATGACAATTCCCCTGTCACTATCTACGATTTGTCAGGCAGAATAGTGATGCGTGCCGCATCTGTCGAGGTTGTGAACTCCCTTGACAAAGGAATTTATATTGTGAGGCAGGGGAATCTCTCAAAAAGAATTTTAGTGAAGTGACGGTTTAGTGTCATCTTCATGGTGGAACCATTGAAGATGACGCACCATCTTGCTGTCGTAACCTCGTATGTGGGAGCAAATTCTTACCACAAGGTATGATGCATAGACAACCATTATGATGGCCAGAGAGAAACCGAAATTCATCCCCATATTCAGAACAATGAATATTGTCATCATAGGGGCTTCAATGCATCCGGCCATAACGGCGGCCATACCCAACAATGTGAAAGCCGGGATAGATAATTCCGTGTTAAGGAAGTTGTTGGAGAAATAGGAGAATAAAAAACCGGCTATGGCACCTGCAAACATGGTGGGGGCAAAGTCGCTCGACACTCCGCCGCTGGCATTACAGGCTCCGCAGGCCCAGCATTTTATAGCCAGGATACCAACCGCCATTATAATAAGTCCCCAAGATCCAACGTGAATTCCGTTCAACACATTCCCTTCGGCAAGAGCGGCAAACCGCGCATGGATCAGGTCTGACATCACCGGATATCCTACCCCGAAGAGTGCGGGGAAAAGTAACAGTGCCACACCCACCGCCAGACCTCCACAAATATTCATAAGCCATGGATTCTTGAATTTCCGGAAAAGATTGTCAGTCACATTTATTGCCTGACTATAATATAATGAATAGAATCCACACAAAATTCCCATAAGCAAGACCGCCCCATATTGTGACGGCTCAATACCGGTTGTGGGCATAAATGTTGTTGGCATAATAAATCCGTTGCAGACGAATACAACTCCATAGGCTGTGAGACTTGACAGGGTCACTGCAAGGATTGAAAAAGTGCCTATCTCCATTTTCAGGAATTCTAATGTAAAAAGTAGTCCTCCAACGGGAGACTGGAAAATTCCTGAGATGCCGGCTGCCGCGCCACAACCAACAAGAACTTTCACCAACGGGGTTTTAAGTTGAAGCCATCTGCCGAGATTGCTTCCTATTGCCGCACCTGATATAGCAATTGGTCCTTCCGAGCCGGCTGAACCTCCCAATCCAAGAGTTATGGTGCCTCCGAGAATGGGGGAATATATGAGATTCCTCTTTAAAAAGAAATTTCCCTTATATATGGAATGCATGAGCCTTGAAACACTATGCGTAAGATTGGTGCGGATTATATATCGCGTGTAGATCCCGGAAAGAAGAATGCCCCCAACCGGAATGAAGATCAGCCACCAGTTGATTCTGTCACCATTGATTTGGGAGGTGAATATCCCGGACACAATTGAAATCAGCCGGTTGAAGATATGGGCACCGAATCCGGCCAACAACCCGACAATGAATGTAAGCCATAAGAGGAAAACGAAATCAGACATGACCGAGCGGTGCCAAATGTTGAATCTCTGTAGCCATGGCGGAAGTTTTGGCGATACGTTATTATCTTCGGAAATTTCCTTTTTTACGCTACCGTCTGTCGATATTTCACCATGTAGAAGAGATTCGGTGCGTTCATCTTTATTAGACACACCGGTGGCGATAATCTTGTTTATCTTGTCTTTCAGATTATTGGATAGATCTGTCTGATTGTCCATTTCTGTGAATGAGGGTAGCAGAAATCACGGATTGTAAAATTAAAAAATCCCGTTCATTTAATTTCATGTTGAACCCATAAAATTGAAAAAAGTTGATAAAAAGGCTATCTGCAGCTCACTTGAATTCCCAACCCTTTGACCATCATGAAATATTATTTTAATTTTGTAGTGAATTTGTGTTTGTTGTCATGAAGGAGGAAAACAGATATACACTCACCACATTTTCAAACGGTTTGCGGGCCGTATGTTATCAAAGAAGTGGCCTTGTGAGTTATATAGGCGTTGCTGTCAATGCCGGAAGCAGGGATGAATCTGAGCGATGTGAAGGCTTGGCGCATTTTGTGGAGCACACAATATTCAAGGGGACATCCAAAAGAAAGGCGTGGCAAATTTCATCAAGAATGGAGATTGTGGGGGGTGAAATAAATGCTTACACATCCAAAGAGGAGACTGTGGTCTATACAAATGCTCCGTCAGGTTATGAAGACCGGGCATTGGAACTGCTTGCCGATCTGATAACTTCAAGTTGTTTCCCTGAAAAAGAGATAGACAAAGAAAGGGAAGTGATTGTAGAAGAAATATACAGTTATCTGGATTCTCCCTCTGAAAGAGTTTACGATGAGTTTGAGGAGCTTGCATATAAGGGGTCGGGATTATCGCATAACATATTAGGCTCCCCGGAAAGCGTGAGAAATATCAGAGGTGAAGACTGCCGGAAATTTCTCGATAGTTTCTATAAAGCCACGGATATGGTTGTTTATTGTGTCACTCCTTTGGCAGACGATGTGATGATGCATAAGGTTGAGAAATATTTCGGCAAAATTGCATCCGGTAAAGACCATCATCACCGTGTCACTCCTTCTGTTATGGAAAAATTTGACATTCTACGTGATAATGGCACCCATCAGGCGAACACAATAATGGGGACAAGACTTTTCGGACGTAACGATGAGCGTAGGTTCGCCCTTTATTTGTTGAACAATTATCTTGGAGGCTCCTGCATGAACTCAAGGTTAAACCGGGAGTTAAGAGAAAAAAGAGGTTTGGTCTATATGGTGGAAAGCGCCGTGAGCCTTTTAAGCGACACCGGCCTGTTGCTTATTTATTTCGGTTGCGATCCTTCCAATGTCAACAAATGTAGGAAGATAATAAAAAGGGAGATCGCCGGAATTTGCGAAAACAAGTTGTCGGCATCTGCGTTAGAACGAATAAAGAGGCAATATTGCGGGCAGTTGCTTGCTTCTTCCGACAATATTGAGAACAGGGCCATTTCGTTGGGCAAAAGTATATTATATTTTGACAGAATTGTTGATATCTCTGTCACGGCAGACCGGATAATGCAAGTCACTCCACAAGATTTTCTTGATGTGGCACAATTGATTGGAGACGATAGCCTGTCAACCCTAACCCTTACCTGAAAGATGAAAATCGGGAATATCGATCTTGGAAACCGTCCGGTGTTTCTTGCACCTATGGAAGATGTGACTGATTTGTCGTTCAGATTGTTGTGTAAGGAGCAGGGAGCTGCGCTCGTATATAGTGAATTTGTGTCTGCCGAGGCTCTTGTGAGGGATATTCCGTCAACTGTTAGAAAACTTAAGACAGATACCCGGGAAAGGCCTGTAGCCATTCAAATTTATGGAAGGGATCCGCTGGCAATGGTTGATGCCGCGAAAATTGTGGAAGAATCGGAACCCGATATAATCGACATAAATTTCGGATGCCCGGTTAAGAAAGTTGCAGGGAAAGGAGCGGGAGCTGGAATGTTGAGAGACATCCCCAAATTGCTGGAGATTACTTCGGCTGTTGTCAAAGCGGTGAATTTGCCCGTTACTGTTAAGACTAGATTGGGATGGGATTGTGAAAACAAAATAATTCATGATTTGGGACTTCGGCTTCAAGATTGCGGCATTGCTGCTCTTACGGTGCACGGAAGGACACGCTCGCAGATGTACACCGGAGAAGCCGACTGGACTCTCATCGGTGAACTAAAGAATGACCCGACGATGGAAATTCCGGTTATAGGAAATGGCGATGTTACCTGTGGCGAAGATGCCCTGAATGGTTTTGACAAATACGGTGTCGACGGGATCATGGTGGGAAGAGGTGCGATAGGAGCTCCATGGATTTTCAAGGAGATTGTTCATTTTATTCAAACCGGCGAACAGATCTCAATCCCGACAGAGGATAAGTTCTGCATGTTGCTGAGGCAGATTCACGAAAGTGTGGCCGATAAAGATGAAAAGAGAGGAATTCTTCATATAAGAAGACATCTGGCAGCCACACCTCTTCTAAAGGGCTTGCCTGATTTCAGACCAACGAGGATTAGGCTCCTGCGGTCGGAATCGGTTGCTGATATTGAAAAAATTTTCGATGAAATTAAAACCAAATATTTTAATGATGTGGTTTAGTAGGTTTATTCTTGCATTCCTCCTGACAACAATTGGTGGATTCTGGGTGTCGGCTGAAGTTTATACGGTTGAAACAGGGCAATTTCTGAAACTTAAGATAGATGCAGATATCAGTCTGGTCTATAAGAATATTTCTGATTCCGTGGGAATGGCAAGATATGAGGCTCCCGAAGGGACCGAGGGAATTTTTGTTTTCAATGTCAAAAAAGATGGCACCCTTAATATTGATGTCTCTGACAGAAATTTTGGACAAAAAGATTTGCCTGTGGTCTATGTCTATTCCGATTTTCTCAACTCTGTTGAAAGTTATTCCAATTCTTATGTTTTGATTGAGAGTGTGGCTCCGTGCACATCGTTCACAGCGACCCAGATTGGAAATGGCACTGTTAATGTTGAAGGTGTGGAAGCCACCACCGTGGGGGCTGCCATTAAAACCGGTAACGGAACTGTAAACATATCGGGAGAATGTGAAACTGCAACCTTACAAATGTTGGGGACCGGTCTTATATCTGCCGACCGACTCAAGGCCGAGACCGTGAAATGTAAGATACTTGGCACAGGAAGTATTGGATGCTGGCCATTGCAGAAACTTGATGTCAAAGGGATTGGAACTACAAAAATATATTATAGAGGGAAACCCGAGGTCAAGAAAATTGGGGGAGGAAAACTCTTTGAGTTGGACCAAGATTTTGAAGATTAGTAAAATTTGCAAGTGAATAATGAAACCCGACATGGGGAAGGGGGATCGTTAAAGATTAAAACGGCCCGCACCCTGAAGTGGAACACGGTTGACCGTGTGGCTTCGCAGGTGCTATATGGGGTTGTGGGTATAGTGTTGGCCAATGTTATTTCCCAGGAAGACTTTGGTCTGGTGGGAGCTTTGCTTGTGTTTCAAGCTTTCGCAATAATTTTTGCCGACAGCGGATTTGGAGCTGCTTTGTTAAGACAGAAACATACAACAGAAGAGGATTACTCAACTGTTTTTTGGTTCAACTTGATTGTAAGTGTGGTTATCTATTTTATCCTGTGGTTTTGTGGTCCCTTGATTGCTGATATCTTTCAACGTGATGAACGACTTATTCCTTTGTCGAAGGTAATGTTTCTGACCTTTGTCTTGAATGCCCTTGCCATAGTACAGACCAACCGTTTGATGAAAAGGTTGGATGTCAAAATGATAGCTATCTCAAATCTCATAGCGCAGTTAATAGGAGGTGCATTGGGAATAGGACTTGCATTGGGGGGGTGGGGAGCTTGGGCTCTTGTATGGCAGTCGGTGACTTTAGCCGGTGTAAAAACCTTGATTTTATGGATCACCGGTGGTTGGTATCCACACACATGGATAAAGCGTCAATCCTTCAAAAAAATATGGCGTATCGGTCTCAGTGTTTTCTCTTCGTCCATGCTCAACACATTGTTTCTCACGGTTTATTCATTCGTTATCGGAGCCTTTTATTCACTCAGGTCCCTCGGTGTCTATACCCAAGCTGACAAATGGAGCAAGATGGGGAGTGCTTCACTTTCTCAGATCTTCACGTCCAGTTTCGTGCCTTTGCTGTCTCGTGTGCAAGACAATCCCATTGATTTCAAGAGATATATGTTGAAAATTAATCGATTTACCGCTTTTGTTGTCTTTCCTATTTTGGCAGGTCTGGCAATCGTGGGTGAACCGCTTTTCCATACTTTGTTCGGCACAAAATGGGATTCTGCGATACCTTTGTTCCAAATTTTGTGCCTGCGGGGTATACCTGTGGTGCTGGTATCTTTGTATGGGAATTATATGCTCGCTCTTGGTTATGGAAAACGTTTGTTTTCTATTGAGGTTATAAAAGATTGTTCCATAGCTGTGGCTATTCTCGCAACGGTGTGGTTCGATTCTGTGGAGCTGCTCGTTTGGGGTCAGTTCTGGGCATCTCTTGCCACGTTCTTTATAGTTATTTATATGGTTGCAAAAACAACAGGATATTCATTGAAAAAGTTTGCAGAAGATATACTTCCTTTTGTCGGTGTTACTCTCCTTATGTGTGTGGGGTGTTGGCTACTTGGCAGGCTCTCTCTATCTCCTGTTGTATTGCTACTTATAGAAGCCACGGGTGGTGCCATTATTTATGCCGGGGTTATGAAATTGCAAAAGGCCCCGGAATTTTCCGAAGCCTTCGATTTTATATTAGGGAAGAAAAAGGTTTTGTCTTAAAAATCTTTACGAATATTGATCAGACATGCCTCGACGTTAGTGCGAATTCTTCCTGTTAAGTCGGTTTCATCACCTTTATGGAATTTTTGCCCGGTGACGTGCTCGTAGAGTTCAATATATCTGTCTGACACGCTTTCAATAAATTCCGGGGTCATTTCAGGAATCTCCTGCCCTTCCTTGCCCATGAAGCCATGGTCAATGAGCCATTGTCTCACGAATTCTTTACTGAGCTGGCGTTGGGGTTCTCCCTTTTCAAATCTTTCTTCATATCCCTCTTCATAAAAATAACGGGAGGAATCGGGAGTGTGGATTTCATCAATAAGTATGACCTTTCCGTCTCTGATTCCAAATTCGTATTTTGTATCGACGAGAATCAGCCCCTTTTCATGCGCCATTTCCGAACCAAGCTTAAAAAGTCGTCTTGTGTAGTCTTCCATAACCTTGTAATGTTCTTCCGATACAAGACCTTTAGCTATGATCTCCTCACGGGATATGTTTTCATCGTGCCCTTCGGCAGCTTTTGTAGTGGGGGTTATGATGGGTTCTGGAAACTTTTGGTTTTCTTTCATGCCATCGGGAAGTTTCACACCGCAAATTTCTCTCACACCTTCGCGATATTCACGCCAGGCGCTTCCTGTAAGGTAACCGCGTATTATCATTTCAACCGGTACTCCCTCTGCTTTCAGACCCACTGTTGCCATTGGATCGGGCACA
>JAFLTM010000022.1 GCA_022509225.1 Muribaculaceae bacterium | reverse complement strand
CGGTAAAGGCCAAAGGATTTTAAGTCCTTCGTGTCTACCATTCCACCATTCCTGCATCAGTAAAAGCAGCCATGTGCTTCTTTTGACTTTGCAAAGTTAAGCTTTTTTGGTAGTCAAATTTTTATGTTTGTATATTTTAACATATCACTGCAAAAGGTTGGCAGTGTTCCTCTCTAATTTCGCACTGTAAAAGAATTTGATGACGTTATTCTAAACCTAAAATTATTCAAAATGAACCGCACAAGAAAAACAATAGCTTATGGAGATAGGATTTTTGCACGTGTAACCCGCAACGGACGTACAATCCTTAACTTTGTAACCGAGCAGGTGTCGGATATGACAGAACTTATCGCGGAATTAAGAAAGGCAATGAAAGATTTGTCAGGACTGGTGATGATTCATATAAGGAATTATCACAAGGGTTGGGGTGATGAAAGACCTTTGCTGCTTTACAACAGGAGCAACCGGATGCTTTTCCCATGGGAGGTGCATTGAATCATGGGTTAAGCAGATCTTTATTATAATAATCAAGGATTGAGTTGGCAAATTCCAAAGCCATGCGGGCTTTGCTATGAGGGTTTATCCTTATTGCCCTCAAATAATCGTTGATAGCAAGTTGTCTCTGGTTAAGTGCCCAGTGTTTCATTCCTCGCATAGTGAGGGCTTCATCATCTTCCGGGTTTTGTTGAAGATGACGCGACAGAATTTCAATTGCTTCCTCGGGTGGCAGTGATTTGATTTTATCTAATTCAAGATTCATTTGTTATCCGGCAATATCACAGTGGTTGATTCAACAGGATGACCCATGAACAGAGAGGCGAGAGAGTCAAATTTTTCAGGATGTTCGGTGGTGAGGAATATGGCTGAAGCCTGTTTTGAGCAACGATTTTCAATTTCAGGATGTCTGGTAAGATAGTCGGCAAGACTATTTGCAACCAATCCCCCTTGGCAAATTGTCTTAACGCCTTCAGGGAGAAATTTTTTTATCTTTTCTTCCAACAGCGGGTAGTGTGTGCAGGCTAGCACAACGGTGTCTATGGCCGGATCTTTTTGAAAAAGGATGTCTATCTCTTTTTTGATAAAATAATCAGTCCCTGGTGAATTAAACTCATTGTTTTCTACAAGTGGTACCCACATAGGACATGCATGTTCAGTTACTATAATATCCGGGGCTATCTTGTTAAATTCAAGGGTGTAGGAGTGGCTTTTAACTGTTCCGGGTGTAGCCAAAACCCCCACATGCCTGTTTTGTGAAATAGTGGAAATGGTTTCAACAGTGGGACGAATCACCCCTAAAACCCGACGATTTGAGTCGATTTGGGGAAGGTCTATTTGCTGAATAGATCTTAAAGCTTTGGCAGATGCCGTGTTGCATGCCAAAATAACAAGATGGCACCCTCTTTCGAAGAGTGCCTTCACTGCCTGTAAAGTAAATTCGTAGACTAACTCAAACGATCTCGTGCCGTAGGGGTTCCTGGCATTGTCTCCAAGATAGATGTAATCGTATTGAGGCAGGAGACCCCTGATAGCCTTGAGAATGGTCAGGCCGCCATAACCGGAATCGAAAACACCGATTCTCAAGGTTATTTAATGCCGAGTTTGGCTTTCACCAGGTTTGTAATGTCTTCAACCGGATTCCCGTAATAGAGCACCAGCTGACTAACCTTAGCCTCAATCAGAGAATATCCCCCTTCTTGTCCCACAGACTGAACGGCATTGTTTATTTTTTGATAGATCGGGGAGATCAAATCTTGTTGAACTTTCTGAAGTTCCTGACCGGCACTTTGCTCAAATTGAGCTACTTTCTGCTGATATTCCTGAAAATCTCTTAATTTGCGTTCACGTATAGTGGGAAGCTCATCTTCAGGCATGGCCTGGATTTCATCATATCTGCGTTTCATTTCATCCTGAAGTTTGCCATATTCATCTTCATATTTCTTGGAAACTTCGGCCAGTTTATTTTGAGCTTCATCTGTGTCGGGCATTTTCTGGAAAATCTCATCGACATCCACAATTCCGATTTTTAGTGTCTGGGCTGAAGCCAACATAGGAAGAGCCAATGCTGCTGCCAAAAGAATTTTCTTAATCATTATAACAGGTGTTTATTATTAATTTCTTTTTATTATGAAAAAGCACACAAAATTAAGTAATTATTTGGAATAACCCAATTTTGCAAGCACTTCATTGCTCACATCAATGGTAGGGGAGGCAAACACTATGCTTTGCGAAGAGGCGCGATCAAAGATTGTTTGATAACCTTTTTCCTGAGCCACAGCCTTTACGGCGTTATAAACGTCTTCCTGAATAGGTTTCATAAGAGACTGTCTTTTCTTGTAAAGCTCACCTTCCGGACCGAAGAATTTATATCGTGCCTCGGTCACCTCTTTCTCTTTCAAAACTATCTCTTCCTCACGTTTCTTCTTTTGATCATCTGTGAGGAAAACAAGGTCATTTTGATAATTTTTGTAGAGTGCTTCCGCTTCGCGTGACAATTCATTCACTTCCTTTTCCCATTGTTGGGACGCTTGGTTCAATTGTTCGTTTGCGATTTCATACTTAGGAATATTCTTTAGAATGTATTCCATATCCACAAGTGCGAATTTTTGTGCCGATATATTTATGCAGGCGAAAATCGCCAATATGCTGAAGAGAATTTTCTTTTTCATAACGAATTGATTTTGTCAGTTAAGGCATCTTCGAAGAATTAATGTATTGACAAAAGGTTAATCACAAAGTTTAAACAAGGATGTGTGAATGCTTCTTAAAATTCTTGGCCGAGCACAAAGTGAAGCTGGCTACCGCCACGTGTTCCCCACACTTTGTCGAAACCGTAGCCCCAGTCGATTCCAAGGAATCCCAACATAGAGAGATAAAGCCTCACACCCACACCGGCACTTCGTTTAAGGTTGAAGGGTGAGAATTCTTTAACCGATGTCCAACAGTTTCCGGCCTCTGCAAAAGCAATGGCATAAATTGTTGTTGAGGGCTGCAACATAAACGGGAAGTGCAATTCAAGACCGAATCGGCCGTAGGCATATCCTTCATAACCCCATGGTGTGAACTGGCCGTTTTCATAACCACGCATGGCGATAGTTTCTGTTGCGTATGTATAGCTTCCCGACATACCGTCGCCACCAAAGTAGAATGTTTCAAAAGGAGTCTTGAAATATTTATTCCACGATCCGAGCAAACCAAAGTCTGCACGAGTCATAAGCACGAGAGTCCATGATCCTTCAGGATCAGTGAGCGGTGTGTAGGTTCTACTTTTGAATTTCACTTTCCAGTATTCTATCCACTTATACATTTCCTTTGCGGCTGCCTCCTGCTGTTCCTTGTTTGTGTTTGTTCTTTTTGAGAGCTCAGCAAGGAGTTTCCAATCTTTTTTACCGCTGAAAAGAGATGCCGGTGGAGTTAATGTAACGTCAACACTGAAAGAGGAGCCTCTTCGTGGATAGATAGGTTGGTCTATACTTGTTCTCGAGAGAGAGAGACCGAGCATAAGTGAATTCGACACACCGTTGTTCATATAGTAAAGATACTCCCAGTTTTTGAGGTAGTACCATCTATAGGATAAAGAGGCTTGGAATTGGAAATAGTCGTCGGGCCAGGAAAGTCGTGTTCCGAATCCCAAAGACACACCTGCCATCTGGAGCACCTTGTTGGGGTCGTAGGCGTTTTGATAATAATAGCTGGAATTGTTGTAGCCGTAGGACCCACCGTAATAAAGGGCGTTATAATAACCGGAGTTCATCCATGTGCTGTTGTAGAAACTTGAGTTTATACCGGTTGATCGGCTATAGTCAAGACTGAATGACAGGGCATTAGGCCGCTTGCCGCCAAACCATGGATCATAGAATGAAATAGAATAGCTTTGATAATATTTCGCATTGGTTTGTGCTGCAATTGAAAAAGTCTGGCCGTCTCCTCGAGGAATAATTCCCCGGTATGATCCCGGATTAAACAGGTTTTTTATTGAGAAATTGGAAAATGAGAGGGAAACCTGTCCTGTCACACCTGTCTGACCCCAGCCGAAAGACAACTGCACTTTGTCGTTGGCTTTTGATTCAAGATTGAACACAATGTCTACTGTGCCGTCATTTTCATTCGGTTCAGGACGAATATCCATATTTTCAGGATTGAAGTGGCCCGTAGTGGCGATTTCTCGTGCAGAACGCATCAGGTCGCTTTTTGAGAACAAATCGCCGGGACGTACCCTTAGTTCACGTCTCACAACTTTTTCAAAAAGCTGGTCGTTACCATTAATCACCACTTTATTAATTGTGGCCTGCGGTCCCTCCATCACCCTTAACTGAAGGGCAATACTGTCTCCTTTTATATTCTCTTCAATCGGCACGAGTTCAAAGAAAAGATAGCCGTTGTCAAGATAATAATTGCTTACGGCATCATCGTCTGTACGCAATCTTTTTTCAAGGAGGGGTTGGTTATAGACGTCGCCCGGATATATGCCAAGGATATTGTTAAGTGCGTCGGTTGGGTAAACTGTGTTACCCACCCAGTTGATATCGCTGATATAATATTTATTCCCTTCTTCGACCTCCAAGAAAATGTCTACGGTTTTGTCGTCATATCTCACGACACTGTCTTTAACAATCCTGGCATCGCGGTAGCCTAATGAATTATATTTTTCTATTATTCGGTTCTTGTCGTCTTTAAAGTCATTGTCAACAAATTTTTTCTGACTGAATATTTTGAGAAGGTCTCCATTCTCATTTGTTTTCTTCATGGCTTTCTTAACCTTTCGGTCAGACAGAACCTCATTACCGTCAACATAAATTTTATGCACTTTGACCTTATTGCTTTTGTCAACATTTACATCAAGATAGACTTGATTATCTTTTGAAACATCATTGACTTGCTTGATGTTAACGACAGCATTTTTAAAACCCTTTGCCGAGTAATAATTCTTGATAATCTGTGTTGCCCTGGAAATTATGTTAGGTGTAATCTGCTGGCCCGAAACCATGCTTAGTCTGTCGAGAAGATCCTTTTTTTCATTTCCTTTCACTCCATAGAATCGCAATTCAGAAAGACGTGGCTGCTGTTTCAAATCGATAAGAAGCCAAATTTTATCGCCAAGAGTTTTTTCAGCGGTAATTTTCACACTTGAATAAAGGCCCTGCCTCCACAATCTTTTTGTGGCAGCTGTCAGTATATCTCCCGGCACCTCCACTCTCTCACCTATGGAAAGACCTGAATTGGCTATAATGATATAGTCATCTTCATGGTTTATCCCTTCAACTCTTATGCCCGCGATCTCATAAACCTTGGGTATTGGCGAATAAATAATGTCGGGATTATAGATGGTGTCGTTTTTCTGATCCGGCATATCGGTCTGTGCCAAACCGGGAAAGACCCACGAAAGTGCCGAAACCAATAGAATTATTTTAAAATAAAATTTCATTCAGTCAAGAGGGTTAGTTATTAGCGTGCACTTGGTCGCTCGTCATGCCGAATCTGCGTTCACGGTTCTGAAAATCAATAAGTGCATCCAGATAATCTTCGTCTGAAAAATCAGGCCATAAGGCTGGAGTGAAGTAGAGTTCGCTATAGGCTATCTGCCAAAGAAGGTAATTGGAGATACGGAACTCTCCTCCAGTCCTGATCAAGAGATCGGGGTCGGGGATTCCGGCAGTTGTCAACTGGTCTGCCACAGTGTCTTCAGTGATTTCCTCAGGGTTGATTTTCCCCTGTGCGGCAAGAGTTGCAAGTTTTTTAACTACATCGGTTATTTCCCATCTGGAACTATAGCTGAGGCACATGTTAAGCTGAAGTCCTGTGCAATGGGCGGTTGCATTTCTGGCATAAAACAGTTTTTGACGAGGTTCTTCCGGAATTCTTTCTATTTCTCCGAGAAGATTGATTTTTACATTATTTGCCAGCAATTCAGGTAGTTCACGTTCAATTGCCCATCCAATAAGATACATTAATGTGTCGACTTCATCTTGTGGACGGTTCCAGTTTTCCGTTGAGAAAGCGTAAAGAGTAAGATACTTTATCCCTAAGTCGGAAGACAATTTTGTCACACGATGCACAGTTGAAACGCCTTCGGCATGACCGTCGCTTCTTACAAATCCCTTGCTTTTGGCCCACCGGCCATTGCCATCCATAATCATGGCAACGTGAACAGGGATCCTGTTTTTATCCAATTGTGCTATTTTTTGCTCCAGTTGCTTTGTCATCTGCTTCAGTCTTTATAGTTGCATGTTGCACACCGTTTGCTGAATTCATAGCTTAAAGTGAGGGTCAGCGTGGAATACCAGTCGGTGTTTTTCATAAATGAACTTTTAATTCCCATGGGATCATCAAGATCCTTGCCGTCAAGACGGTCGGTAAATGCCTTTTTCATTAGGAACTCCAAGCCTAAATTCACTCTTTCGCTAGGTTTGTAGCGCAATCCCAGACCCAAGGGGATGCAGAATGCAGCACCGGATTCGGAACTTACACTCCAAGCCATAAGCCCGACGCCGGCTGCTATATATGGTGTGAATCGTTTTAATTGTCGGTAGGTCTCTCCAACGCCGTAATTGAAAAAGTTGAATTCAGCCAGTTCCCCAATTTCATAGAATATTGTTGAAAATTTGAATGTGTTTCCAGAAGGGAAAACATTCGTCATGTTGGCTGAATTTCCTTTTAGCGAACCTATATAGAGATTGGTTTTAAAATTCCATCTGGGTGTGGCTATATACCTGAATAGCAATTCTACATCCCAAGAGGGATTTCTCCATAAGTTTGCGGTGTTGGCATCACCAAGATAACCCGTCATACCAACACCTCCGCCTATATCGAATCTATAATCTTCCTGTGCTTTCAGATCGGCAACCTCAGTCAGAAGATAGATTGTGGCAATTGATATGTAGGTTATTCTTTTCAATTTATGATTATATTATTGGAGTAAAAGATAATCTTGCGAGCACTCCTCTCCATAAAGATGTCGAAAGTATATTGTCAGTGCCATATCCACCGAATATATAAAGATAAGGACATTGCCAAGTGATGTCATATCCATCGATGGTGTATGATATGCCTGCCCTGGTGCTAAACCCTTTTGTGGCAAGTTCTCTCCATTCTGTTCTTAGATCAGACGATAACTCTTTGTCGATCACAAGAATATCGGCTGCGTAGTAGTTGGGTATCGCGTCAGGTAATTGCATGTATTCTGTGGCGATTGTCCAGGTTATGCCGTTATCGAGAGAAACATACATATCTTCATTGAGGTCGCCGTTTTCATCTTTTCCTCCGAAAAGCAGCCACGCATCAAAGGCGCGTTGCTTGAACACTGTCTGAGTTTCCTTATACACTTGATAATGTGCAAGCATTGGTGATTCCACAGCGGGAAGTTCCGTTTTGTTCAGCACGGCCCAAGATGTACCGTCGAATCCCCATATTGTCCCCGTCAAGTCACCGTTTTCCTGTTTGCCTCCTGCTAAAATCCCTACCTTGGAATAAGTCCAAGTCACATCTAAAAGATTGAACGAGGAGCGTCCTGAGATGGGGAAATCCGCACTCACCGGAGTTTCGGGGATTTCATTATTCTCCGGATATGAGCAATGCACCAATTCATCATCGGTTTCCTTGATTCCCAGTAATAATCCACCGAAATCTCCGATTATGCTTATCCATTTCTCTCCTGTGTCTTCCCATTCCATAGCATCCGGCGACTCATAGAGATTGCCGTTTTCATCCATAATGAAGAATGAGTCACCAGAATAAGAAAAAGTATCAATATCAGGAGTGAATGTGAATTCAAGGTCTTGATTGGTCCAATCTTCCTGATTTATATCATCTGTTACCGACAAGGTGTATTCTCCGTTATACTCTTCCACCAGGCTATAAATCCTGTTTTCGGCAAATAAGGTTTTCTGAGCGACCGGGTTTTGATATCGTGAGGGTAACGATGAAACTGCCAGATTGTCCCATATGAGGGAATCAGGGTCGATCTGATGCACATTAACCTTGATAGTGTATTCAAATGAACTGACTCCGTCGTAGGCGGTTACATTCATCTTCACAGGATAAGTGAAATCAATGCTGTCGGTTTCATGTTCAAGATAATTAATAGTTGTGTCTGACAAGTTGTCTTTGTTGAAAGTGAGCTCAACTTTGGTCATTGTGCTTGAAAACGTTATGACCGGAATCAGACGAGATACATTAGTTCCTTTCGGCAGGGAATCGGCATTGAAAATAACACCCGAATCCAGATCGATTGAGAAAAAGACTGAATCCAGGTTTTCCAACACATTGGCATCGCTAGTCAGACTGAAAGCACTGACTGCAACGTTTCCGATGGTGAACGCAGCTTCCGTGTCGCCTTCTTCAACCTTAGAGTTGCATGCGGCGGCCAAAACTAATCCTACAAGCGAAATCCTTGAAATTATCTTTTGAAATTTATTCACTTAAATATTGCTAAATATTGAATGAATATAAATTAGCCTACTTCGTGGAAAGCAGAAAAGACCTGTTCCAATCTGCAAAATTACTATTTATTACCGAAATTAGGAGCATTTAAACACTTCAAATTTTGTATTAAGTTATTTTTAGTGCTTTTTAACTTCTGAAAGTAATTATTGTGTTTTCCCTTATTTGACACACGGAACAGACGGTCAGCCCATCCGGAATAGCAGGAGCTGAAAGACCCTTTACAAGGCTTTTGGGAGAGATTTCCACTCTTATCTCATCATATAGTCCATCCGAGATGAAACTTTGAAGGAGGGTTGGTCCACCTTCTACCATGATTGACGTAATTCCTTCACGTGCAATCGATTTTAAGAAATCTTTACAATCGATATAACCTGATATATCGATTCTATTCGGGGAATTGCCACCCCATAATCTTACATCTAAACGGGGCGAATCTATCTTTTTAGTATTGGATCCAACCGTAATTGCGTCCACAGCAGCCCTTTCTTTATGTACCCATACCGAAGAAACGGGATTGGAAAATCTCACGGGAGATGGCTCCCCGTCGTCATTAATACTTGCCATGAATCCGTCAGCACTTTGCGCCCATTTGAGTATCACCCAAGGTCTCCCTTTCTGGTGGGCGGTAAGAAAACGCCGGTTGAGTTCGTCGCATTCATTCTTCAAAAATCCTTCATACACCGAAATCCCTGCATTTTTCAGAATCTGAATCCCCTTACCGGCAACCTTCGGATTCGGATCTGAAGATCCCACCACAACACGTGGTATTCCTGTTTCTACAATCAGATTGGCGCAGGGTGGTGTTTTCCCGTAATGTGCACATGGTTCAAGTGTGACGTAGATGGTTGAGTCTTGCAGTAACCCGCGGTTTTCTTTTTTGACTGAGTTAATCGCGTTAACTTCCGCATGTGGTCCTCCGTAATTTGCATGAAACCCTTCTCCTATTATCCTGTTGCCATGCACAATAACTGCCCCGACCATTGGATTAGGTGACACACGCCCCTCTCCGTTTTTTGCCAGAAGAAGGGCGCGTTTCATGAATTCTTTATTCAAATCAATTTTCAAATCCACGTAGTCTCAATAATGCGTGAGCATCCGGTTTGTGTCCTCTGAAACGTTGGAAGAGAACCATCGGATCTTCCGTATCACCTGTTTGGAGAATATTTGTTTTAAACGATTCGGCGGTTGCCGGATCAAAAATGCCGTTTTGCTCAAACAGTTCCCAAGCGTCTGCTTCAAGAACCTGAGCCCAAAGATATGTATAGTAACCGGCTGCATATCCATCGTCTCCGAATATATGTTTGAAATATGGGGAGCGATATCGGAAGGTTATTTCTTTTGGCATTCCTATTTTTTCAGCCACGGTTTCTTCAAATAGCGGCACATCAATGTCTGAGCCGTCGGTTTTAGCCCATTCCATGTCAAGCAATGCGGCGCCGGCAAGTTCGGTTGTTACAAACCCTTGATTGAATTTCGACGAGTTATTTAACTTTTCAATCAGCTCATCGGGTATAACTTCACCGGTATTATAATGTTTTGCATAGAGTTTGAGCAATTCGGGGGAGAAAGCCCAATGTTCATTTATCTGTGAGCACATCTCCACGTAATCACGATCTACATTGGTGCCTGCAATTGAACGATAAGGGGCTTGAGACAGGATTGATTGTAGGGCGTGACCGAATTCATGGAAAGTGGTTTCAACCTCGTCAATGGTAAGAAGCGCCGGAGTGTCACCTGCCGGCCTTGTGAAATTGCCTACGTTGTAGACGATCGGTCGGCGTGTGCCATCTTCATAGAGACCTGAACTTTGCATTTGATCCATCCAGGCTCCCTGTCTTTTCGTGGCGCGAGGGAAATAATCTGTCATAAACACCGCCACATGTTCCCCGCTTTTGGAGTCGACTACATCATAGACGGTTACCTCGTCCATATATTTGGGAGCATCAGGCATCTCAACCATTTTTATGCCATACAGACGTTCCGCAGCTGTAAACAGACCGTTAAGCACGTTTTCAAGTGAGAAATATGGCCTCACTTCACTTTCATCAAGGTCATATTTTTGTTTCTTGACTTTTTCTGCGTAATAATAATAGTCCCATGGGGCCACTTTGAAATCACCACCTTCGGAATCAATTATAGCCTGCATGTCGGCCACCTCTTCGCCGCTTCTTTTCACTGCCGGTTCAAAAACTTGAAGAAGAAGGTCGGTTGCGGCTTCGGGAGTTCCCGCCATTACGCGAGAAGTCATCATTTGGGCAAAATTGTCGAATCCCATAATTCGTGCTTTCTCGGCACGCAGTTTCACAATCTCCTGTATCACGGGATAATTATTATTGTCGCCATAAGATGCCAAGGAAGTGTAGCCTTTATATAAGGCTTCTCTCAAGCCTCGGTTGTCGGCATATTGAAGCACCGGCAGACGGCTTGGTCCATGAAGGGTAAAAACCCACAAACCGTCCAGACCTCTTTCTCTGGCGTCTTCGGCAGCCATGGCAACTGATGATTCGGGAAGTCCGGCGAGATCTTTCTTGTCATACACAGTCACAAAGAAAGAGTTAGTGGCGTTCAGCAAATTTTTGTTGTATTGTATAAAGAGTTTTGAAAGCTCGTCGTTGACTTTAATGAGTTGCTGTTTTTTCTCAGGGGAAAGGGTTGCTCCCTGTTCAGCAAATTCACGGTAGTATTTTTCAACCACCCTGACCTGCACCGGCGTTAATCCCATTTCGTTGCGACGTTCGTAAACCGCCTTGATTTTGTTGAACAGTTGCTCATTAAGATTAATCTGATTGGAAGCTTCATTCAATAAAGGTATCGCCTCTTCTGCCATGGAAGCGAATTCATCTGTAGATAAAGCACTGTCGTAGTGATAGAACACGGTAGCCACCCTGTCGAGAATAGGTGATATGTTTTCAAGTGGCAGGATTGTGTTGTCGAAATCCGGCACGGCACGATTCACAATTATGGCATTGATATTTTGAGCCTGCTGCTCGATTCCCGCTTTGATTGCCGGAATAAAGTCTTCGGTTTTTATTTGGTCAAATGGAGGTATACCATATTTTGTATCGTAAGTTGTCAGAAAAGGATTGGTGTGTTGTTGAGACATGGCTAATTGAAAATTTGTAATGCAAATGAGCAATACTGTTGCAATTTTTATGAGTCTGTTATTCATTTTATGTTTTATTAATCTGATTTAAACTCAAAATTAAAATAAAAAAGTCATTCTGTAAATTCAAATTCACCGATTAAGGGATAATGGTCGGAACTATTGATTTTTCCGATATCAAGACTGAGTGCAGTCAGGGGACCCCTGTATAACATCTGGTCAATGTGGAAATAGAAAGCATGGAGATTGTAGGTTATTGCAGGCCCGAAATTAGTTTCCACGTATGCGTCGTGCATATCGTCGCCTCTTATAATGTCGTATGCCCATGAAGTGGGCACATCATTGAAATCCCCACACACAATCAATGGAGTGTTTTCTGAAATATCGTCTATTTCTTCCCTAAGCAACGTTGCATCCTCTGCTCGTTTTCTGAAGGCTTTCCTTAGTTTCTCTCTTATCGAACCTTTGAACTCCTGCATGCTGGTTTTGGCGCTTTCAACAGATTTGATTTCTGTCACTACTTGCCGCTCCTGTTCGGATAGTCCGTAAGAATAAAGATGCACCATGGCCACAACCAATGTGTTGTCGGGAAAATCTATTTTAAAGAAATCATAACGGCAGATGCCGTCTTCATCTTTTCTGATTTTCCCGATTCGTGAGGCGGGATATTTTGAAATCAGTTTTATATCCGAGGAATCGTCACCTAGTCGGTAGGGATAGATGCTGCAAAGACTGTCGTTGAGGGACTGCGTGATTTTTTTTAGCTCATATTCCGAGAAATTGAACAATTCCGTCAAACATATTATATCTGCTCCGGAATTCACCATAAATTCCACTGCACGGTTACCGGGATAGTCGGGTTGTCGCAGATCATTGGTATGCAAAACATTCCATGATATTATCTTGAAAGTTTTAGCGGGGGTATCAGCCACTTTCTTCGATCCTATGGGGAATGCCACACTAAGTGGGGTAAGACAGATAATTATTGTGACTATACCGAGTGTGCAGAAAACTATTTTTTTAGCTATAATCCAACCTATTGTTACAACAATAGTCAATATGGCCAGATAAGGGAAAGCCAGGTTCAGTAAAGATGGAAATGTGAGATAATCAGGATTAATCCTTCCTCCAAAAGCCGCTATAATGGTGAGGAGGAAGACAATCAGAGAAAAAATCCTGAATATCAACACAACAAACGGACTCAGAATCTTGCCGAGAAGTGTGCTCATGAATCAATAGAAGGAATTTCCGCGAAGGATTCCCTTTTTTTTCCAATATAATAAAATAAGGATTCCAAAAATCATTCCGCCGAGATGTGCGAAATGAGCCACAGCATCATTTGAGTTGAAACCTAAGAAGAATTCTATGACCCCGTAGCCAATCATCATATATTTGGCTTTGATGGGATAGGGTATGAAAAAAAGATATAAGGGCTGATTCGGAAAAACAAAAGCGTATCCCAGCAATAAACCATACACAGCTCCGGATGCTCCGATAGTGACCATGCTTTGTTTGAAACTGCTGATTGCGTGCATTATGTCGGAATCATTATTCGCCAGCGCCTGATCGATCAGGGTCTTTGTATGATCGTAAGTCAGACCGTTAAGTCTGGCGATATCGGTGATATACTCATGCATCCAGGTCGAGGCCCAAACTATTTCCTGCACAACGGCCGCCCCCACACCGCATACAAAATAAAATAACAGGTATCGTTTCCCTCCCCATATTCTTTCAAGTATTGATCCGAACATCCATAACGAGAACATGTTAAAGAGAAGGTGCCATGGATTTGAAGAGGCATGCACGAACAGATAAGTAATGACCTGAACGGGGTTGAAATGGGGTGCCCCGACGTAATGCAGACCCAACACATTTATGATGGTATTGCCGAATCGGGGAAAAATGGCTTCAACAGCCCATACAACAATATTTATGATAATAAGGTTTTTTGTAACAGGCGGGATTGCCGAAATAAAACCACTTAATCCGTTTCTATACATCTGAATTGCATATTGGAACTTATGCAAAGTTAATTCAAATGTTGCAAATATTTATAAATTGGGATTTTGATTCCTCTAGGTGTAGATTTCCGGTTAGCTGAAATAATAAAAACAGAGGATGTGTCAGACCGAGATCTGACACATCCTCCTGAATCCTCGAATTTTTTATTATTCCACGGCAGGTATTTCAATCTGCGAACCGTATCTGTGATACTCGTTGGCGATTGATTGTTCCTTTATGTAGTGGGTTAGCTCGATGCGTCCATCTTTCACCGGCAATGATTGCGCTATATATTTATCGCATTTTGCCGCTGCAACAAACACTTCTTCAGGTACATCAGTATTAATTGTGCGCACCCTCTCATAATCCTTGATTGATTTGCAGAATTCCTTAAGGGTTTCTTTCTTGACATTTCCAGATATCTTGTCAGCCAATGGATTTGTGGTGTCAAGTGAAATTGTGAGCGGAGTGCCAACTGTTTTAGCAGCAAGTTTCACCATTTCCACATGTTCCATAGGCTCGCCACCGAAGAGACGCAACACCATTCCATTTTTTAACGGGAGATAACGGAATACATTTTGTTCGCCACGGATTTTAGGCTGGATGTTTCTTGCATGCTTGAATTCCTTTTCATACCATTCGGCATAAGATTGTTTATAATCTGTCGTGGAATCCTTTTTGTCGGTAATGTCCATGAATTGCATGCAATAGTTAGGTCCACCCGCCTTAAGTCCGGGACCGAATGCACTGAGTTTCATTCCGCCGAAAGGCTGACGGTTTACAATTGCTCCGGTGATGCCGCGGTTTATATAAAGATTACCGGCCTCGACATTATTTTTCCAGTATTTTTGTTCTTGTTCATCAAGCGATTGGAGACCTGAAGTCAGACCGTAGTCAAGACTGTTTACGAGAGACACGGCTTCTTCCAGGGTGTCGTATGGCGTCACCGCCAACAACGGAGCAAATAATTCCGTACGGAAGGTGTAGGAAGTTGGTTTTACGCCATACTTTATCGTCGGCTTCAGGATGAATTTCTTCTCGTCAATGAATTCCGGAGCGATGAGCCATTCTTCACCCGGCTCAAGATGGAAGGCTTTCTCAAGTTTGTCGTTTTTGTTGGTGATCATCGGGCCGACAATATTTCCGGCATTCCAAACGCCTCCCACTTTCAACGACGACGCGCAGTCTTTCAGTTTTTCCTTGAATTCCGGATTATCATAGACCGATCTTTCCACAAGGAATATCGAGCAAGCAGAACATTTTTGGCCGGCGTTTCCGAATGCCGAGCGGCAAGCGTTCATGATGGCGTGGTCACGGTCACCTTTTGCCGACAGAATCATCACATTCTTTCCACCGGTTTCGGCTGAAAGGGGTTTCTGCGGGTTGTTGTGGGCTATGTTTTGAGCGGTTTCAGTTCCACCTGTGAGAATAATATGCTTTATTCCCGGTGAAGATGTAAGAATAGGAGTGGCCTCTCTGTCGGTGATAACTACCTGTAACGCATCTTTGGGCACTCCTGCATCCCAGAATGCTTTGGCAAATAACCAAGCCACCGGAGCCGCCACGGTTGCCGGTTTTAGGATACAGGTGTTGCCTGAAGCAAGGGCTGCAACTACTCCGCCAATCGGGATTGCACAAGGGAAATTCCAAGGTGAAAGTACCAGGACTGCTCCTTTGGCTTTCATATCAACATCGTCAAGCTTGGCAAGTTTCATCATTGTGGTGGTGTAGAACCTGCAATAGTCGATTCCTTCGGAAACCTCCACATCACCTTCCTCGACTGTTTTGCCTGTGATGGCACACATACTGCCGATTAGGTCACCGCGCATATCACCGAGAATGTCGGCAGCCTTATACATAATTTTATGCCGCTCTTCAATGGATGTTTCTCTCCATTTCCCGGGATCTTTTTCCGCTATTTCAATTATTTTTTCTGTCTGGGTCTTGTCGGCACGTGACATTTCGCACACCAAAACATCCCCCGGTTGTGAACGGTCGTAATATTTCACCACGTCGTGATTGTAGGAAAGCTCTTCACCGACCTGAGTGGGGAGGAGATCACCAGGTTTCCATTCACCCCAGGCGGATTTCTCACCGGTGAGTTTACCCTGACTTTTCCATTTGCTGAAGATCTGTTCCACCCATTGCTGATTGACAAACCTGTCGAAATCAGTGTCTGGTTCATTAATCATTTCATCCTGAGGTGCCTGGCCTTGATATGGTTTGGTCCTGTCTTGGGTGCGGGTCGGTGTATGGTTAACTGAGTCTTTTAAATTATAAGCGTCGATGAATTGCTGTTGGAGAAGTTTCCATTCCTTTGTGTCAGGTTTCAAAGAGAATGAATGTGTCAGGAAATTATCGGGTGCGGTGTTTTCATCCATTCTCCTCACCAGATAAGATATCGCGTTGAGGAAGTGCTCACGTTTCACAACCGGAGTGTATAATATTACATGGTTGCCCAATTTTTTTTGAGCTCTCCAAATGTGGTTTGCCATACCTTCAAGCATTTCAAAGCAGAAAGTGTCTTTCGGCGTGCCATACAACTCGGTGAGCAGGTAAGCGTAAGAGATGGTGAAAAGATTGTGGGAGGCCATGCCGATATGAAGGACTTTGGAATTTTCCGGTTTCAAGCCCCTTTCAATAATTTTCAGGTAATTTGCATCGACAAGAGTTTTTGATGGCAAAACAGGG
Organism: Muribaculaceae bacterium; assembly: GCA_022509225.1. Taxonomy (GTDB): domain Bacteria; phylum Bacteroidota; class Bacteroidia; order Bacteroidales; family Muribaculaceae; genus Lepagella. The sequence continues at coordinate 11,231 of JAFLTM010000022.1, read as the reverse complement.
TTTGGCCAACCTCTCATGTCGCTGACTATATTTTCCATATCAAGGTTACAACCTTTCACTATACGCATTTTTATCGGGGCACCTCCGTTGGCGACACGCTCTTTTGCGAACTCAAGAAGTTCAGTCTGGAAATCCCAGGCATCAGGAAGGTATGACTGAACCACTATTCCGGCCTCATAATTTTTAAATTCAGGTTTCGACAAAACTTCCTTAAACAACTTCATGGTTAGATGGGCGTCTTTGTATTCCTCCATATCAAGGTTGATGAATTTGGGACGCTTGTTGCCATCTTGATCAATGTAAGGATTGTCTATTGCTGCCTGATACAATTCCGACATACGCCGAACGAGTTCCGGGAAGTTTTCCTTATAGTTGAGCGCGTGTGTCTGTGCATAGATACCGGAAATCTTTACGGAGATATAATTGATGTCAGGCTCTTTCAATGCCTCAAGATATGAATAATATCTTTTGTCGGCTTCGCCGTCGCCCAACACCACCTCTCCAAGAAGATTCACATTCTGACCTATATTCTGGTCGAAACGTGTGGCGAGATGTTTTGTGAGTTTGGGACGTGCCGCATCAATAATCACACGGGAGGTGTCGCGGTGAAGTCTCCACTTTATAATAGGTACCGAGATACTGTTGAATCCGGGCAGATATGCAAATTTTTGGTACATCAGGAACAACATCCTGTCGCCGGCTCCTAAAAATTTAGGAATGCCGTATTGGTCTATGAGGTCTTTCACCCTTTTGGCAAGTTTCTTGTTATCACGCACCTGACTTGTCTCGTCAAGCATGCGAACCATGAATTTCTTGTCGTTAGGAGTGGTTACCATTGTTCCGTACATGTGTTGCTCGCCTTTCTCGGTTTTTGTCAACCCGGCGTAGCTTTCATCATAAAGTTTTCTCATCCATGAAAAAACTTCATCAATCGTTGGAAGCTTTTCTTCAGCCATAGCTGTAATTTATATCATGTTATAAGGTTAATTCTTGACGTCACAAATTTAAATTAAAAAACTATAAGCTTAAAGAATAATTTCATAATTTTACCCTTTATCAGGTCATTGCATTAATCAATATGAGTAAGATAGTTTTATGTCCCGACTCATTTAAGGGGAGTCTTTCTGCCAAGGAAGTGGTTGAGATAATGGCTGAAAAAATTAAGAGACTTTGTCCTGCGTCCCGATTGGTTTGTATTCCTTTGGCGGATGGAGGAGAGGGCACTATCGATGTTTTGTCTGATACGATTCAGTGTGAGAAGGCCAAGGTTAATGTCCACGATTCTTTAGGAAATATAATTTCTGCCGAATACTTGATTTATGATAGCGGGAAAAAGTGTTTGATAGAATCTGCCTCAGCAGTGGGACTGGATCTTATAGAAAAATCTAAAAGGCAGCCGATGAAGATGAGTTCCCGTGGTGTGGGAGAATTGATTTTGGATGCTGCCTTTAAAGGTTGTGAAGAGATCTTTGTGTCGTTGGGAGGAACCGGAACCTGTGACGGTGGGATGGGTCTCCTAAATGAACTTGGATTCAAGTTTTATGACCACCAGGGTATAAGATTAGTAGGAAAAGGTGAAGATCTCACTAAAATCGGGATAATTGATGCCAAGGATGTGAATCCATGCTTGAAAAAAATAAAGCTTAAGGCTGTATGCGATGTCTCGGCTCCGCTTTATGGCAAGAAGGGGGCAGCCTTTGTTTTTGCTCCTCAAAAGGGGGCTTCTCCGGATGAGATTGAGATTCTGGATGCCGGGTTAAAAAATTTTGCTGTGGTTTCACAAGAAGCGGGATTAACTGACTTTTACACCGCTATGAAACCCGGATCAGGAGCTGCCGGAGGTATGGGATTTGCCATGACGGGATTATTGAATGCAGAATATATAAGCGGTGTGGATTTTGTTATGGAAGCCGTTGATTTTGAAAACAGAATAAAAGATGCCGGCTTAATCGTAACAGGAGAGGGAAGAATCGACAAGCAGTCCCTCATGGGGAAGGTGGCAGACGGTGTCTTGAAAAGAGCTGAAAGACATCGTATCCCGGTTGTGGGTTTGGGAGGAAAGGTGGAAAATGCAGATTTACTTGAACAGGCAGGCTTCTCTGCTGTCTATGAAATTTCCGATCCCAATAAAAGTTTGGAAGAAAATATGAATAAAGAAACCACTCTTTTAAACATAGAAAACGCACTCGAGAAGTGCGTTTCCATGTTTGGATTAAATTCGTGCGGTTAATGTTATCCCTGAAGTCAGTATAAGATATCCCAGGCAGGAAGAAGCACCGGTTTTTTCTTGTCGAGCGTTTCAATAACCTTTTTAGGTACAAATCTTTTTTCTGCAACAAGCCGGAAAAGATATTCATCCATCCACGGGTCTGTCATTATGAGATATCCATTATTGGCACCGTTGCCCCAACTGTTTTCCACAAGCCATTTCTTTGGTTTGCCCTCCTTGTCAAGATCTACACCGGAAAGTGTCATTGCGTGTGTTGAAGCGGAAGCTCCCGTTGCTATTCTTTCCGCCTTGTCCATTGAATACTCGGTGCCGAAAAGATCTTCATAGTCATAGGTTTCCAAATCTAAAAAGCCTCTGTCTCTGTCGATGAATTTACCCACATCACAGGAAAAATACATCGGGGTGTCGGCTTTTATTGAGGCTATTGCCGTTTCCTTGATTACTTCCATGGGAACATTGACAAATTTCCAGTTATTGCCGTCGTAAACATGGCGGTCGAGATCTATTTCATAGACTTCCCAATAGGGTCTTGAGGGATCATTCATCATCATGACATAATTGTTGCCAAGGTCATAACCGATATATTCCTTGTAGAATTCGAGTGGAGTATAAGTTTTTGTCTCCACCGGTTCGCCGGATGAATTCATTCTTGTCCATTCAAAAGAGGAGGGTGGCACTCCGAGATTCAAGGAAAGGAATCGATAGGTCTCCTTGAGCATCTTCATCTTCTCTTGTTCCAATGCAGACGTGTCGGCACCGCCGGCTGCCATCTTTCGGAGTTTCAGACCCCATTCGCGCAGTTTTTGCGACAATAGGTTTCTCATTGTGCCGGTGTTGTCGCTTTGTGCGGTTTCTGGCATCACCACTGCAGGCACAACCCCGTATTTGGAGATAATGTCAATTATTCCGGTGAATTGACCTCCGTCACTTAACGGATTCCGGAACAGCCACTCGACACGGCGGTTATCCATTGGTTCGTTAGATGTGTCGATTATCGATTGGAGAAACAGATTGCTTTTTTCAAGCATATCCCAGAAAAAATTATAATTCTGGGAAAGTTGAAATTCCGGGAGATCAAGATTGTTGATCATGTCGGCTCTCATGATGTTCAAACCGGTGAAGAGCCAGCAACGTCCTGACTGTTTCTGATTGCTTATGCCCTTGGTCTTAACTTTATTTGAGATATAGGTGTCGGCATTTACGAGTCGCTCCTGGTTCATTGCCAGACTGTTTATTGAATTTTTTGCCAGAGCGTTCATGATAGCCTTGTCGTTTCTGTCAGGACTATATGAATTCACGATTTCATTGACGGTGTTAACGTCAAGGCCACCATTTTCGATTTGTGCATTCAATAGCTGCACACTAAACAGGAGAGTTAAGAACAATAGGGGAGTTTTCATATTTGTTATGATGCGACAGGGTTAATTTCATTATTACCAATTAAGGGATACTGAATTAATCAGTTGCCCGGCTCGATGATTGTTTTTTGATAAGTGCGGAGGAATAGAGTCCGTAGAAGGTCACAACCAGGAAACATATAAGGGGCAGGATGAAAGAAACATTGACGGCTGCCATGGTTCCGACTGTTTTGAGGTCGATTATAGTGCCCTGGAGCGGGGGCATCAATGCTCCGCCAACAATAGCCATCACAAGGAAAGCTGCGCCCAAAGATGTGTCTTCACGCTCAACTCCATCCAGTGCTATTCCATAAATACTTGGGAACATGATAGACATGAAAGCACTCACAGCAACAAGACAACCAAGGCCGGCCATGCCCTCGATGATTATGACACCGGCAGTAAGGATGGCGGCCGCCATACCAAAGAAAGCCAAAAGGTTTGAGGGTGAAATATATTTCATCATATAGGTACCCAAAAATCTGAAACCAAGGAACAGAAGCATGGCTAATATATTATAGTTTTGGGCGGTGGCTTTGTCAATGCCTATATTGTCGGCATATTGGATTATAAAAGTCCAGATCATGATTTGTGCCGCAACATAGAAAATCTGTGTGACAACGCCGGCACGATAACGAGGGTTGCCCCATAATCTTGCCATAGTGTCGGAAAACTTGACTTTGTCTTCATTTTTACCCTGGGTTTTGGGCATTTTCACCAGTGCGATTATAACAAACATAATAAGCACCACAAGTCCTATAAACACGTAAGGGTCTCGTATCACTGCCAAATCATGAACCCGGATCGATTCCTTTTGTATGGTGTCTAACGATGAAAAAATCATTTCACCGGCTTCGTTTCGTTGGTCGGAGAGAAGGTTAGGGAGAACAATGAGACTTGCAACCGCCATTCCTGACAGTGAGCCTATCGGGTTGAAAGACTGTGCGAAGTTAAGTCTCCGGGTGGATGTTTCACGGCTGCCTAACGACAGTATATAAGGGTTTGCCGTAGTCTCAAGAAATGCAAGGCCGAATGTCAATACATAGAGCGACACGCAAAAGAATGAAAATTCCTGCATATTTGCCGCCGGAATAAAGAGAAATGCACCTATGGCATAGAGAGCCAGCCCGATAAGGATGCCTGTCTTGTAGCTATATCTCCTTATAAGCAGCGAGGCTGGAATTGCCATTGTAGCATATCCCCCATAAAAAGCGAATTGAACCATCGAAGCCTTGGCAGCTGAAATTTCCATAATCGTTTGGAAAGCCGCCACCATGGGATTAGTCAGGTCGTTTGCGAACCCCCACAAGGCGAATAGGGCCGTGATCAGAATGAAGGGTACAAGATATTTTTTTTCTACTATTGCCGGTTTTTTCTTTTTGACAGAATTCTCTTGCTGCCCGCTTATCTGATCTTCGCTGTTTTGGACTATATTCAGGGTTGTTCCTTCCATTTCTATTTGTATTCTTTTATTTCTGATCTGTCTTTAATTTCTCCGGAGGCTATTGCCTGAACAAGGATGTTGCCGATTGCCGTTGCCTCTGCATTCCCTGTGATGACTTCTAATCCGGTGATTTCCGATGTCCATTTGTTAAGAAGTTTGTTTTTAGCTCCACCTCCGAAGATTTTTAGTTGCCTGGCCGGTTGTGGTAAAATCTTGTTCAAATCGTCGATAGCTTTTTTATATCTTGTTGCAAGCGAAAGACAAACACATTTCATAAACTCTCCCGGAGTACCGGGGACACGCAAACCGTTGTCTTTGCAATATTGTTGGATTCTGCCTTTCATGTTGTCGGGATCTTGAAACAGGGGATCGTCAACATTTATTACATCGACATCACCCGCTTTTTCAGCTTCATCGGTAAGTTCCGACCAATCAAGTCCCAGACCTTCGTTATCCCACTGTGCTTTCAATCGTTGCAGTATCCATAGCCCGGTAATATTAGTCAGGAATGTGATTTTTCCCTCAACACCACCTTCGTTGGTGTAGTCTGCTGCATAGGCTTTTTCATCAAGTATGGGCTCTTCAAGCACAACCCCGAGAAGCGACCATGTGCCGGAACTTAGAAAAACGGTGCCGCTCTTGGAATAGTCGTCGCTTTCCGCAAAAACTGCACTTGCTGTGTCATGCGACCCCACTGAGACCACATTCACATTTTCCGGCAAACCTGTCTCCTCGGCAATATCTTTCAGCAATTTTCCTCGTATTGAACCCGGCATGAGGATCTTCCCGAAAATTTTGGGATCTATGCCAATTGATTCTATCAAATTTTTATCCCAGTCTTTATTTCGGGCCTTTAAAAGCTCTGATGTCGAGGCAATTGTGTATTCATTACCCGTTTTGCCGGTGAGATAATATCCAAACAGGTCAGGCATAAAAAGAAGATGACTTGCTATTTTAAGCCTGGGATCCCGGTTTTTAGCCATCGACCATAGCCTGAACAACGTGTTGATCGGGAGAATTTGGATTCCAATCTCGGAATAATGACGGAGCGGATTGTTTTCTGCCATGAATTTTTCCGGCAGACCTAATGTGTGTGGATCTCTGTATGCGATAGGATTGCCTATCAGATTGCCGTCTGAGTCAACCAACCCGAAATCCACTCCCCACGTGTCTATCCCGACACTGACGACATTATCATATCGGGATGCGGCTATGGAAAGCCCTTTTTTCATTTCGTTGAAGAGATAGGGGAAATCCCAATACAGATAATCGCCTATCCTTACAGTATAATTGGGAAACCTGTGTATCTCTTCCATACACAGGGTTTTCCCATTTTTTTCTTCTGAAATCCGGGCTGCGATAACTCTGCCGCTGCCACCTCCGAAGTCTATTGCCAGATATGTGTTTTGCATTATTTCACTTTTCCCAGAATGTAAACATCAAGATCTTTTATTTCCTCTTCAGTCAAGGGGTCGACATTGTTACCGTTAAGCACCGCTATCCGGCAAGCCATCTCAAAGAACATGGCTCTTTCTAAAGCTTGCTTGAAATCTTTGCCGCAAACCACCTGCCCGTGTTTCAGAAGCATCACCGAGTCATGCTCTTTCATTGCCTCAATCACATGTGATGCCAATTCAGGTGATCCCGGCCTATAATAAGGAATCATAGGAATTTCCCGGCCAACATGAATGGGACATTCTGCTGTGAAATTGAAATTTTCAGGCCTGTTTTTCATACATGCCACTGTAGTAGCGTAGGGCGATTGAAAGTGGAGAACGCAATTAACCTCCGGAGCCCGTTCCCTCAAAACGCCTAAATGGAAAACGCTTTCCATTGATGGCTTTATTCCGTTCAGAACTTTTCCGTCGGCAAAATTCACCACCGACACGTTATCGGGGGTGAGGTCGGGAACCCATGAACCGGTTCCCGACACCAATACCTCGTCTCCAATGCGGATGGAGAGATTTCCACTGCTACAAATTGTAAGGCCGCATTGTCCAACTTTATGGGCACATGCAACAAACTCTTCTATTTGTTTTATGGTTGCCATAACTCTCTTTTCTTAATGATTCCGCATTATTTATATATAGGGCCATAGTTCTTACATGCCCTGAAATCTGCTCCCTCTTTTTCCATGCCGAAGGCATTCCATGCTGCCGGGCGGAAGATGTCGGCATCCTCGATATTGTGCATGCAAACCGGAATGCGTAATATTGAAGCCAAGGTGATCAAATCTGCGCCAATATGTCCGTAGCTTATAGCGCCGTGATTGGCTCCCCAGTTGTTCATGACAGAATAGACATCTTTGAAGGCGTCGCGGTCAGCCATCAAACGGGGCACGAACCAGGTGGTCGGCCATGTGGGATCGGTTCTCTTGTCGAGTATCGCATTTATCTCCGGATCAATATCCACTGTCCATCCTTCTGCTATCTGCAACACCGGACCAAGACCTTTCACAAGATTCAACCTTGACATGGTGACAGGCATTCCACCCTTGGTTAAGAAATTGCTGGAGAAACCTCCTCCTCGGAAATAATCACGGTTTGCAGGATACCATGTAGTGGCTTTCAGACAAGCGTCAACATCTTTTTCTGTGAGGTTCCAATGCTCTTTCATTGTAGGATTGCCGCTTTCATCAACCGACTGCCCTGTGGCCTCAAGATTGGTGGCACCGGAATTGATAAGGTGGATGATTCCATCTTTGGCTCTTCCTGTGAGTTCTTTACCGGTTACTCGTTTCACAGCTTCCGGACTCCAGTAGGTCCTTACATCAGAGAAGATCTGTGCCCTGTTGGTCAAAAGATGGCCGAACAACATTGCAACGCCGTTGCAGGCATCGTTCTCCGTTGCCAAAACAAAGGCTTCCCTTATTCCGTTCCAGTCAAACTGGGTGTTGAGAAGTGACTCGGGATAATCGCCGTTGGGATAGAAATCTGTCCATTGTCTCTGACCTTGGAACCCTGCAACTATGGCATTGTGTCCCATGGCTTCCTCTTTGAATCCCATCTCGAGAAGTTTGGGATTGCCTTTCATGAGGTCGCGCATGATTATTGTCATTTTAACCACGAATTCCCAGTCTTTGTCTTTCTCTTCTCTCGATTTGGCCTTGACTGTGTTGGCGATATCTTTCCCTTCATTTGGCTTGCAATGTTCAGCTGTCCATGCCATTGCCTTGTCAAATTCCTCTTTGTCATAGATGCCTTCGGTCATGCGGCGTATGATTTCTGTCAGATCAACAGACTCATTGCGCATTCCAAGATATTCCTGGAAGAAATTGGGGTCGACTATCGAACCGGCAATGCCCATTGAAACGGAACCCATTGAGAGATAGCTCTTGCCTCTCATGTTTGCAACTGCAAGAGCTGCCTTGGCAAACCTTAATATTTTTTCTGCAACATCGGCGGGAATTGTGTTGTCGTCAAGATCCTGAACGTCATGGCCGTAGATTCCGAATGCCGGCAAACCTTTCTGTGCGTGGGCTGCGAGCACCGCAGCAAGATAAACCGCTCCGGGTCTCTCTGTGCCGTTAAATCCCCACACTGCCTTTGGCCAATAGGGATTCATATCCATTGTTTCAGCACCGTAACACCAGCAGCTTGTTACTGTGATTGTGGCGCCGACCCCTTCTCTTTCAAATTTCTCGGCACATGCAGCTGTTTCGGGAACCCTGCCTATGGTACCGTCGGCAATAACGCACTCAACCGGAGTGCCGTCACCGTTCTTAAGATTAGAGGATATAAGTTCGGCAACTGCCTTTGCCAGATTCATGGTTTTTTCTTCAAGGCTTTCTCTTACGCCACCCTGTCGTCCGTCGATAGTGGGACGAATTCCGATTTTAGGATATTTGCTCATATTAAAGTTTTATATTAAGGTATTTATGATTTTGTTTTTCTCTTTCCGGAAGTTTTATTTTTTCAGTGTAAAAATCTTTTCCATCAGATGCCATTTCTCGTCTGATGTGCTCCCGGCCTCACAATCTTGAAATTGTGCCACGAAGTTTTCCCATTCTGCTTGTCGAGGTAACTTCGCAAGTTTTTCCATCGCATGTTCAACGTCTATGTCATCAGCAGTCTCCATTATCATGACAACTTGATGTCCATAGAGATATAGATCCATTGTTTCTATACCCACGTCTAAAATGCCTTTCACAATTTCGGGCCATATCTCATCGTGCGCTTTCCTATAGGATGCCACTGTGTCAGGGCCTGGTTTTAGGGAAATAATCTTGACGAACCGTTGCATGGAATTAAATTTAAGGCGACTTTTTTATTGCCGGATTTTCTTCTTTCAAAGATAATTCTTAAATCCTAAATACACAAATTTGACTCATGGCTTTTATCCCACAGATGGTGAAGTGGCGTGAATAACCCTCTGTTTTAATTTGTAGATGCCGTCGCGACATGTTCCCGTTAAAAAAGATTTTTATGAATTCATGACAAAATTGGCAGTAAAAGTTATTTTATTGGATTTTCTTAATTTATTGGAAATGAGAATATTCGGAATCTTAAAAATAAAAAATTTTAAAATGATGAAACTTTTAGCACGGTATTTGTTAATAATTAAGAAAGCCGATTTGACTCGGCATTGAAATGAAAACAATAATTACAAAACAATATTAAAAAAGACAAAATTATGGGAAAGATTATTGGAATAGATTTAGGAACAACCAACAGTTGTGTTGCAGTTCTTGAAGGTAAGGATCCGGTTGTTATACCGAATAACGAAGGCAGAAATACCACTCCTTCTGTTGTGGCATTTGTAGATGGCGGAGAACGTAAAGTGGGTGACCCTGCAAAACGTCAGGCCATAACAAACCCGACACGAACAATTTACAGTATCAAGAGGTTTATGGGTGAGACATGCAGTCAGGTTGAAGATGAAATCAAGCGCGTGCCTTACAAGGTTGTATGCCAGAACAACATGCCCAAAGTCGATATCGACGGACGTGATTATACCCCGCAGGAGATTTCAGCCATGATTCTTCAGAAGATGAAGAAAACCGCTGAAGATTATCTCGGTCAGGAAGTTACAGAAGCTGTGATCACAGTGCCTGCTTATTTCGACGATTCACAACGTCAGGCTACAAAAGAGGCCGGAGAGATTGCCGGTTTGAAAGTTCGCCGTATCGTTAATGAACCTACAGCTGCGGCTCTTGCCTACGGTCTTGACAAATCTACCAAAGAACAGAAGATAGCCGTTTTCGACCTCGGTGGCGGTACATTCGATATTTCCATACTTGAACTTGGCGACGGTGTGTTTGAAGTTAAGTCGACCAATGGCGACACCCACCTCGGTGGTGACGACTTCGACCATGTAATCATAGACTGGCTCGCAGACGAGTTCAAGAAAGATGAGGGCGTGGATCTTCGTCAGGATCCTATGGCGATGCAACGTCTCAAAGAAGCTGCTGAGAAGGCTAAGATTGAACTTTCAAGTTCAACAAGCACTGAAATCAATCTTCCTTATATCACAGCGACTCCTTCAGGTCCAAAACACCTTGTAAAGACCTTGACAAGAGCAAAATTTGAACAGCTTGCTGAAAAACTTATAGATGCAGTTGCTGCTCCTTGCGTAAACGCATTGAAAGACGCCGGCTACACTGCAGCCGAAATCAACGAAGTTATCCTCGTGGGTGGTTCAACACGTATCCCGGCTATCCAGGCAAAGGTTAAGGAACTCTTTGGAAAAGAACCTAACAAGAGCGTGAACCCGGATGAGGTAGTGGCCATAGGCGCAGCCATCCAAGGTGGAGTGTTGAGTGGAGATGTGAAAGACGTTCTTCTTCTTGACGTTGTACCTTTGTCAATCGGTATCGAGACACTCGGTGGCGTGATGACAAAGCTTATAGAGGCCAACACCACTATCCCTACCCGTAAGAGTGAAACATTCTCTACCGCAGCCGATAACCAGCCGGAAGTTACTATCCGTGTTCTTCAGGGTGAACGTCCTATGGCAGCCGACGATAAGCTTCTCGGTGAGTTCAACCTCGCCGGTATAGCACCGGCACCTCGTGGAGTTCCTCAGATTGAAGTGACATTTGAGGTGGATGCAAACGGTATCCTTAATGTATCAGCCAAGGATAAAGCAACCGGTAAGGAGCAGTCAATCCGTATCGAAGCTTCCAGCGGTTTGAGCGAACAGGAAATCCAGAGAATGCGTG
>JAFLTM010000021.1 GCA_022509225.1 Muribaculaceae bacterium | reverse complement strand
GGCAATGAAACCACAGCCATTAAAATAGTGTTTGACAATGCCGGGTCATCCACCGTTAGCTATATAAGGAATGAGTTCTTACCGGAAGGCAAAACTATTTCTGAAGTGGCCAACGCTTTTGCCCAGAAGAATAATGCCCAGGTGTTTGATATCGTTAAGACCGATCCCAATGCATTGGGTGTGATAAGTGTAAGCTGGCTTGGAGAAGATCTTCAGGTGGCTAAAAACATTCCTATGGATCAGAGGATGGAAATCTATCAGAATGAGAATGACACAATCAGGACAAACCTCACCACTGAAGTCAAGATTCTCAAAGTTTCCAATCCTACTGAAGATAATGATTTCAGTCCGGTGTCTTACGCTCCCTATCAGAAATATATCTACACAGGTGAATATCCGCTTGTTAGAAAAGTTTACATGATCTCAACAGCAAGCAACTCTACAGTGTTGCATAGTTTCTATGTTTATGTCACAGGATTCGTGGGACAAAAGATCATCAGCAAGACAGGGATACTCCCTTACACCAACAACCCAAGAGTGGTTCAGATAATTTAGGGAATCAATTTTTATTGGTCATTATATGTAACACCAGTCGGTCGGTAGCCTGCATGGCTTCCCGGCCGATTGACGTTAAATTATGAATGGATTTGTCAACATCATCACTTATAATGCCTTCAGCCTCGGTTACGCATCTGTCTCTCATGGCAAGCATTGCCGACATTAAAGCAGTGGAAACGCCCGAAGATATTTTTAATGAGCAGGAAGGTTTTGCTCCATCGCATATCATGCCGGTTAGATTCGCTATCATATTCTTAACTGCCGAACACACTTCCTCATAGCCTCCACCCATGAGCAAAACTATACCGCTTGATGCTCCGGTTGACGCCACAACACAACCACATAAAGCCGACAACCTACCTAAACTTTGTTTAATATAAATACTTGTGAGATGACTAAGAATCAGGGCCCTGGCAAGACTTTCTTCATCAGCGCCAATATCCTGAGCATAACTGACCACCGGCATTGTGGCACAAATTCCTTGATTACCACTACCCGAATTTGACATCACCGCAATAGGCGCGCCTCCCATACGTGCATCGCATGCCGCAGAAGTATAACTCACAATATGTGACAGTGGAGAATCTCCAAACAGATCCTTTCCATTCAGCATCATGGTTCTCCCTAATGAATGTCCGAAATCATCATTTAATGCCAGGTCGGCAGCTGCCTTATTCAAATCCTTAGCTTTCAGGATAAATTTGATCTCTTCATAAGGAGAAGTGACAGCAAACTCAAAGACTTTCCGCATTTCCAGCCTCGGATCTTCCGAACAATTCTCATTATCTTTCGAACGATTCATTTCTTTTGAAAAAAAGATCTCTCCATCTTTCTCACAATGTATAATATTAGTGTGTGAATCCGAAATCACAACTCGTGACGAATGTCCTTTATCATCCTTACATTCAACATCCACATAAAGAATCGATGGAGCATTATTGGCATGAACAATGTTTATTTTGTGAGCCTTGATGTATTCTTTTCCTTGTTCCACTGCAAGAGAGTTCACATCTTTCAACACTTCGAGTCCATATTCCGACTTTCCTATAAGTGCACCAAGTGCTATAGCAATAGGCAAACCTATCATACCGGTTCCCGGGATACCCACTCCCATTGCATTCTTCAACATATTTCCGCTAAGGCTCACTTTAATCTCATAGGGAATACAACCAAGTATTTCCACAGCTTTTGCCACGCATAAGGCCACAGCAGCAGGCTCGGTGCAACCTACCGCCGGCACCACTTCTCGGTTTATCAAAGCAATAATCTCTTCCCGTTCTTTTCTATTCATGTTTTAGTCAAATGGTAATGTGTTCCTAGAAAGGCTCTCTATTCTCTTGTTGTTCCAGCACCGTCTGCATACTGCTATATACCTGTCATTACCTCCAATCTCTACTTGTTCACCTTCCGTTATAATATTTCCCTTACTATCAATCCTTGCATTTACAATCGTTTTCCCTCCGCAGGAGCATGTTGATTTCACTTCATCAATTGTGTCTGCAAGTTCAAACAGTCTGCTTGAACCTTCAAACATATTGGTTTTGAAATCAGTGCGTAAACCATAGCAGATAATATTACACCCGAATTCATCCACAATATGTGCCAGCTGCTCCACTTGTTGCCTCGTCAGAAACTGTGATTCATCCACCAGTATCCATTCCGGCAACATTGCACCTGACTCATTCATATCATGAAATTCCCGAAAAATATCAGTTTCGGGATAAATCAACCTGCACTCTCTTTCAATTCCTATTCTGCTCCTGATCACATTTTTCTCTTCTCTTGTGTCGGTGGCCGGTTTAAAGCATAAATAAGCTATGCCCCTCTCTTCGAAATTATAGGCATTCGTAAGCAAAAGAGCAGTCTTAGCAGACCCCATTGTGCCATATCTGAAATAGAGTTTACCTCTTTCTTTCATTTTCAATCAATCTTTCTACCGTAAAGATACAGACTTTTCTTTTTTTATAAAAAAATTTCTCCAAACTCAACCATTATTAAATTTCTTTGTTAAAATTATAAATACTTCCACTAAATAAATAGAAGTAGAAAAGAATCACCAATTCCCCAAAAAACAGAAATATGAAGACCGCAGACATCATATCAGTAAATCCGGGTAAAGAAACCTTGGGACAGACCACGTCAAAATCAGAGTCAATATTCCGGTCATCTGTGCTTAATAAAAATTACGATTCAAAGAAACTATCGTTAAGTGCATTGCTGTTTCCCACAATTGGATCCGGCTCTTTAGAATTCAGGAAATATTCGGTCCCTTTAAGAACTGTTTTTGCCACCATACTTATACTTACAGGCTTAGCTTCAGTTTCAACTGCCACAGGAATATGCAGTCTAATATTCGGCGGAATGCTTGCCATGGGTTTGCTGACCAGGCCGATAATGGCAGCTGCTGCAGCATTTTACGCTATCATGTCGGCTCTTTCAATTCGTGCAGGCATCAGCGATATCACCTCTCTGTCATTGATGTTTGGTTGCATGGTGTTTTGTATTTTAGGAAGCGGCAAATACTCATGCGATTATCTGCTCAGACATTTCCTCAAGCACTATCAAATCAAAAAAGAAAAAATAAGAAGAGAAAAAGCCTTGACTTATAAAGCATTCCGTTACGCAAAATTTTAGTAAATTAGCCCCCGAAACAAAATATAACCCATTAAACGCAAAAAGTTATGTCAGACCAACCCGTTCAACCCAATAACAATCGCAAGCTTTGGATAGCCATAGGTGTCATCGCAGCATTGGCAATCATAGGAGTTATAATCTGGAGAATGATAGCAGTTCCCGATTAACAATTTATAGAAATATGGAATTCCAGAATGAAAATCAGGTTCCGGGATTAAACCGCACCGGAATAATAAAATGGATGTGGTGGCTTTATGTAGCCGTGGCATTCGGGGTAGTGTTTATAATTTGGTGGATGTTTATGGCCCTTTCGTCGCACGAAGTAAAGGTTCAACAGGCAGAAAAAATACAAAATTTGGAACAAGTATCTACATTTCAAAACCCATCTTGAATTAAACTCACTCCGGTTTATAAAACTCATGAAGGTGTTGTGCATCAAAACAACATCTTTTTTTTATATACAATTACACAAAAGAATCAACGTTATATAGATAGAATAGGATAAAATTTTTATAAAGTGAGTCTTAATCCTTATTATAAGGGAATAATCTTTAAGGTAATAAACAACTTACATTTATAATTATTTTTTTGTCTTGGTCTTATAAATTCATTAATTTCGCATAAGAAACGGTGATCTGATATCACCGTGAGATTTGACAAGATATGTTGAAAAAAATAATACATAGCTTGAACATCTTTTTTTCGGCAATAAACAGAAGATTGTCGAAACGCCATAAAATCAGCTCTGTCTTTTTAAGAGCATTCGTAGCCACCGGCTTAGGATTTTTTATGTCGACGCTGCTCGTGGAACCTTTGTCAATGTCGACATCAGCAATTTTTTCATCTCCTGAAAAACGGGATTTCCAAATGTCGGATCTTTTCACTCAAATAGCCGACAATCGCCCTGTTAGAGCCTTAGAAAACAGGGTGGTTATTGTGGATATCGGCAACGGAACACGAGAAGATATTGCAGATGCTCTTTCGCTAATTTCTTTATGTGGGCCTAAAGCCGTTGGAGTAGATATTAATTTTGCAGACCCTGGTCAGAATGACGAATATTTGATTGAAAGTCTTCGGGCAAACCCAAATGTTATCCTTCCTTTAGGTGTTAAACAAATTTCAGGAAGCAATAATTTTGAGATAGAAGACAAACCGTTCTTTTATGATCAGGAGCCGGATTTCGAATACGGCATTGTGAATCTGCCGTTAAAAGTGAACAAGGGTACGATACGCGAATATGCGATTGATTTCAAGACAGATGAGGGTGTTTTCCCTTCATTTTCAGTAGCTCTTGCCGAGAAAATGGATCCCGATGCTGTGAAAAGACTAAAGGAACGTGGTGTTGAAACCGGAATCACGTCTTATCATTCAAGAGAATTTATAACATTAAATCTTAATGAATTGGAAGAAAATGCGGAGGACCTGAACGACAAGATAGTGGTTTTAGGAGCATTAGAAGAGTCTTCAGATATGCACGCCACTCCGGTCAAGTCGCATGTATCGGGTGTTATGCTTCATGCCCACGCAATTTCCACAGTGCTTGACGGAACGTGGTTCCATAAAGTGCCAAAGATTTTTGACTACGTCCTTGCCGCGTTGCTATGTTACTGTATCATGCTGGTTTATTTCGGATACAATAGCAACTTCCGCGGAATTGTTCTGAGAATAATCCAGGCTATACTTGTTTTTTTGGCCGTGAGAATAGGTTATTCCTTATTCGTGGATCACAACGTGATATTTGATTTAAGCTATACAGTGCTCATAATAGCTTTCGGGCTATTTGCAGCCGATATCTGGAAGGGTGTGGAAGCATTATGGGATATCTGTTCAAGAAAATTAGAAAACTTAGATTCAACAACCGTTATAACTAAAACTGAAGAACAATTATGTTAAGATTTGCAACCTGCTTATTGATGATTGTCTTTCTAATATCTTCCATGGAGGCTCACTACTTTGTTCACTCCAATAGTGAAGGGGTGCAGATAGAAAGTTCCGGCAATCGTGTGAGTGCAAAAAAAGGGATGGAAGTCAAAGCAAATGATTATGTCATAATTCCCGAGGGGATGGAAATAGAAATCTATAATGATCTCGATAAAAACATCTACAAATCCGTCTCGACAGGTAAAATTTCAGTTACCCGCTTAATGATAGAGTCAAAAAAGACTGCTTCAAATAACAGTAAAAATGTTGCTTCAAGATTGCGGTTAGCGAAAAATAGCGCAGACAACGAGGGGGAAAGGATATATGTAGAAAAAGGGATGGTGAGAAGATCGCTGGAGGTGTTTGACCCCGAAGCCAACAACATTCAGGTTGATTCAAAAACTCTTGCCAAAAAAATTGTTGATTTTTTTCAAAGTCCTGCTGAAGGTGACACTTCGAATATAGCGGTTGAAATCAATAACAGTGCTTCAGATTCAGCCGGCGTATATTTCAAAATAGTAAACACATTGAATTTTCCTGTTTATTTCAACATACTGAAGATCAGCGATCAGCAGAAGGAGAATAATCAAAGGGTGGAAATATCTTCTTTAGGACAACCTGACGGGAGTTATGTTCTGCTTCCGGGTCAATCCCTGATGAAAGAAAGTATTTATAATCTGCCGCGAGACGAGAAACATCTTTTGGTGGTGACTCATTTCAGATATGATCTCGACGAAGTGGTTGACGAGACAAATAATCTCATCAACAATCATGTCGAGACCGACGATAACGGGATCAATCTGCCGCTTTTAATCAAGAAATTATAAATCAAATAACCAATTTTTCATAAATAAATGAAACGCATATTGCCTTCTTACTTACTTTTAGCAGGATTAGCTACATGTTTATTGGGAACAACCGCCCAAGCACAGAATGACAACACAAATCAAACAAAAAATGTGTATGTTTTCAAGCATGAGAACAGTCCGGAAATTTTGGAACCTTATGCCAGCACGGCCTATACAGCCGGGCGGCATCGGGTAAATAACATCTCTGGTGTTAAATTGGCAGAAACCAAAGACACCATCATTAATATGGGTGTCAATCCTTCCGGACTCCATGTGGCCTACGTCCATAAAAATAAAAAGAACAGCACATCTTTGGATATCCTGAATCCCACATCTGCAGAAATGGTATTCAGCTTCAATAGCAAAAAATATGGGGAACCCACAGCAGTGACTTTTTTACCTGATGCAAGAATGTTGGCCGTTGCTACTGCCGGCAATATCTATTTCCTTGAAACCAAGAAATTTCAACCAGTAAGTCAGATATCTTGTCCGGGATTCACTCCGACAGTTATGACAACAAGCCCCAACGGTTATTTCCTGGCAGCGGTGCAAGGGAAAACTGTGCGTGTGTATAATATTGAAGAAAAAAGCCTGCGTTGGAGCACAGAGGAAGATGACCCCATAAATGATATAGTTTTCTCACCCACCTCTACCGATTTTGCAGTTCTAACCTCCGACGGGGTTCTATATCTTTACAATACCAGGACTTTCGAAATGCGTAAATTGATCGACAATCTTGGGGAAGGCATCGCATGTGATTTCAATTTCGATGGCAAATATATAGCAGTCGTAACCTCTCCTTCAACAATGGCGTTGGTCAATATTGTGAGAGACAGTGAACGGGAATATTTTGAAATGGAACCGGGTGGATTCTCAGACCTTGCCTTTATCACAGACTCCCATCGCAACACCCTTCTTGCCACAGCACTTGAGGGCCAGGTGGAGGTCAGGAGGATGCCGGATCTTGAACCGTTCTACTCTCAATTGATCGCCGAAGAGGTTGACCGACAGATGGAAGAATGGATGAAGATGATGCCGGGTGAAACCATGGAAGAATACAAGAACCGTGTAACCCAGGAATCAATCAACAAACGTCGCCGTCTGCTTGAGGATGAAATCTCTACAAATTTTGCCGGCAATCTTCTTGATAACGCAACCATGAGCATCGGTTCCTATGATCGTAGCAATGAGGTGCTGACACTGAATTTTGATTCAATGCCAACAATTTATCTCTCAGTTCCGGAAAATGAGGTGACAAGTTTCTCTAATCCCTCTCAAATCCATTTCTCTGAGGTTCAATATGGCATTCTTCCGGATGACACCTTTGAAATCGTTTATGCAAAAATCACAAACGATGCAACCGGCAAAACCTATATCTACGACAACCTGTTGCGTGAGACAATGAATTTCATGAACACCGACGATATCGCAATCGAGTTGCTCCAGCAACAACAAATGGAAGAAATGAAACTCCAAGAAATCCGTGAACAAGTTGTTGAAGAGGCCAAGAACAGCAATGTCATAACCAATCATACCAACATAGCTGTCAATTCCAAAATCGAGCCCGATTATGACGCTAACGGTAATAAGATTCTTAACTATATTGTTGACTTTTCTTATGAGGTGGAACCGGAATTCTCAGCCCAAGAAGATTTCAAGCCTGGAAAATATCATGTAGAAGAATCAGGTGCCGCTTCATCCATGCTTAACATAGTGAAACAAGCATTCGAAGGTGATATGGGTCAATATCTCAAAGAAGGTAAGAAGCTGCGTATAAACCTGTTGGGCACCGCCGACGGTTCACCTATTGTTAAAGGAATCGCCTATGATGGAAGCTATGGTGAAATTGAGGATGAACCTGTTTATCTCAACGACCAGCTCACCACACTTACAGTTACCCAAAAGACCGGTATTAAAGAAAATCCACAATTGGCACTTATAAGAGCCCTTGGTGTTAAGGATTATCTTGAAAAGAATATACCCGGTTTCGACAAAATGTCGAAAGACTATCGCTATGACGTAAAAGTAAGCGAAGACAAAGGCGGGGAATTCCGTAGGATCACAGCTACATTTACATTTGTAGATGCATTTTGAACTTATAAACAATGATTTTTAATAATAAAATATTAATATCTTTAAGTCTTGCCTTAGCAGTAGGTTCAGTAGTATGTCTGAACACAAAAGCTTCACCACAAGACAATCTGGATCTTTATGGTTCAATCACAAATGAGGAACTTTCTCAAGCTCAACTCGACTCCATCACAGCAGTTCTGGTGGAAAATGCCACAGAAGCTTATAAGCACCTGAAATACGTGCAATATGACGGGATTGCCGAAGAAGAGCTCTACCCTATTGTGAAAGACACCTATAATTCTGTTATCCAAGCCTTGAAAGTTCCGGGATTGGATGAATCAGACAAATCCAGTCTCAACGGTATTATCCGTGATATAGGCAACCAGTTCATGAGGGCTGCTGCTTTCTATTCATCGAATAATGACACTGAAAACATGACGGATTATGCCTCGATATACGCCGACATAATTCTTGAACCGTCGTATAAGATGCCTAAAGGGTCGGAATCTATGTTCCCGGCTCTGCTATATATAGCGGCATCCGGTGCCTACAATTCCAACCGTTTCCCTGACGCCATAAAATATTTGAACGCCTATATCGACACAGGGGTGACCGACAGGCGGGAACAGGTGAGTATGTTCCTGGCACAGGCTTGTCTCAACAACGCAACACCCGAATTAGGCATAGACAATCTTTTGGCTTCAGTTGACTTGTATCCAACCAACCTTAATCTTTTGATGCTCACCCTTCAATGCTGCATAGACGGGGGTTTCACAGATAAAATGCAACCCTTGTTGAACAAAGCATTGGTAATGAGCCCTAACGATGAGAGGTTGCTATCGGCTCAGGCACGAATCTATGAGGCGGAAAGTAACTTTGCAGATGCTTTGCCACTTTTCCAGCGGCTATATGACATGAAACCGAACAATCTTTCGGTAAACCAGCATCTTGCTTTATGCTACTATAATCTTGGCGCCGAATATCATAACAAGGCCTTGATGGAAACTGATGAAAAGGTTGCCAAACGATATGAACGTCAGGCAAATTCCTATTTCAATTCGGCCGAGATGTATTTGCCCACCATAGTTAACAATGATCCCACAGACATTAAATATCTCAGGGCTCTTGCGGTCACGTATGCCTGTCTGGGGAATACCGATAAGCTGCAACCCCTCAACACTCGCCTTGAAGCTCTGGGGCAACAGCCGGTTCAGACAAATACAATGCCGGATGCCATTGTTTTTGCCGAACAGACAAGCAAAGGGAACTCCTCACAAAATGTGCCTGATTTTCAAACTTTTGCAGAAAAATATGTGGAAGAGAATCTGGCTGAATGGACAAAACGTAGCGAATTTGAGAAGATGGAGGATTATCAGGCTCGTGTAAGTCAGGATAATGTCTATCGTGAATATGAAAGGCTTTGCAAAAAAGCGGAAGAAGCCTATCTGCAAAAATATGCGGGACGCTTGAGGATAGCCGATCTTGAACTATCACCATACGACATTGATAACGAAACCTATCTTATCAATTCAGGAATGGGTTCCATGGCAATAAAGGTGCCTTATAATAACAAGGAGGCCGAATCGTTCAAGGCATCGTGGAACTCAATTCAGCTTCGTCATCCCAAATTTTTTATTAAAGACAATCAGGTGGCTATAGCCTCTGTTGAGTTCGTGACACCTGCCGGCAAAACCTACGCCTATAACTCAGAGGCCGCAGCCAACTACGATTTCACCGATGTGAAAATCGACATAGGGTCATTTATAGCGCAAGGCAACAGTCAGAGAAATGTGAACCAAAACCGTAATCAACAGGTAGCATCCTCAACACGTGTGATACGTGCACAAAGTGATGTGGATGTAAATATTCCTCTCACAACAAGAACTGCCGACAACACGGTTGCCCTCATCATAGCCAATGAAAATTATAAAAATGTAACCCCGGTTACAGCCGCATTGAACGATGGAGAAACCTTTTCTGAATATTGCACAAAAACTCTCGGTATCCCCGCTAAAAACGTCATTCTGAAAGAAAATGTCACTTATGCCGAGATGATAGGCGCAATAGACCAGCTTCGCAATTATGTAAAGACTATGGGGGATAATGTAGACGTGATTGTTTACTACGCAGGGCATGGATTCCCGGATGAAAGAGATAAAGACGCCTATCTTCTTCCGATAGATGGCGACGGATTTACAACCGCCACCGCCTATCCTCTCAAGAAGCTCTATTCCACCTTGTCAGGGTTGGGAGCAGAAAATGTCATGGTGTTCCTTGATGCATGTTTTAGCGGTGCCACTCGCGACGGTGGGATGCTTGCACAAGCCCGCGGTGTCGCCCTCAAACCAAAACAGGTTAATGCGGAAGGAAATATGTTTGTGCTTTCTGCTGCTTCCGATCAGGAAACCGCACTTCCTTACACAGAGAAGAACCATGGACTGTTCACCTATTTCCTGCTGAAAAAAATTCAGGAAACCAAAGGTAATGTCACTCTGAAAGAGCTGAGCTCTTATGTGGAAGATAATGTTAAAAAGAATTCTCTTGCCGTTAACCGGAAATTGCAGACCCCCAGCACCAGTGTGTCAGGCAACATGGTCAATACCTGGACATCTAAAAAACTACGTCCATGAGAAAAATCGGTTTATTGATTCTAATTATCTTAATTCTTTCAGGTCAACCGGCTATCGCTGCCGACATAGTTTCAGTGAAAGGGGAATCCACGTATTATGATGACGGCACACATTCACGGGTGGAATGTATGCGTCTTGCTTTGGAACAGGCACGAGTGGATGCTCTGGCAAAAAAATTCGGCACAATTGTCACCCAAGATATCCTTCAGGCAGACAGGATTGCAGGGAATCGTGAACAAAATGATTTCCTTGCACTTTCTGCAACGGAAGTAAGGGGTGAATGGATTGCCGATGAAGGAGAACCGGAATATAAATTTGAACGGGATAAAGATGAGAATCTCATTGTCACATGTATTGTTAGGGGAAAAGCCAGCCCCATAAGCAATGAGAGCGCACAGTTTGACTCGTCAGTTTTACGAAATGGCACAGATGCAAGGAATGCTGACATCAATTTCAAGGATGGCGATGCAATGTTTCTTGATTTCAAAGGCAGCCAGGATGGATTCCTCGCTGTTTTCCTTGAAGATGAACAGAAAAACGTGTTTCAACTTCTCCCCTATGTTTCAGATCAAAGATCAAGGGTGCCGGTTCAGAAAGGAAACCGTTATGTCTTTTTCAGCCCGGATCATGGTCAGAAAGGTGATATCGTCGACGAACTTATCCTGACGGCGCCATACAATGTGGAATATAACAGGGTTTATGTACTTTTCTCGCCGAAACAATTTTCATCTCCCGTTATGGACCGTGAACCCGGAGCGTTGCCTCACATGAAGTCTGACGATTTTTCAAAATGGCTTATCCGCACCCGCAAAAACGATTCTTCCATGGGAGTGAAAGCTATGAATCTGATTATAGCACCAACTTCATGATTCAAAAATAATTGCTAAATTTATTACAATATCTAAATAACCACCAAGATGAAAAAACTTCTTTATTCACTTTTGGCATTGGCATTCCTGATTCCGGGATATGCCGAGGCAAAAACAGCTTTGGAAAAAGCAAGGGAAAAAGCTTACAAAACCAAATTGAAAGATTATAAGAAAGATGGATGGGAGGCTCTCGGTAGCAAACCGATTGATCTATGCCTTCTCGAACATTACGATAAATTGAATGCTCTCGGCGCCAACGGCCATGAGGTTGAGGGTATTTCAACACGAAGTAAATCAAAAAATCTGGGTCGTCAGGCTGCTATCAACAATGCTGTTATAACCTATGGACAAGAAGCCGGCAGCACACTTCAGGGACGTGTAGTTGCCGACATGAGTTCTAACGGAGTCGACACCGCCGGCGAATTTGAAAACTTCTTTGCAGCCTACGAACGTCTTGTGGAAAAAGAGATAAGGGGAGAAATGGAACCCTCCTTCTCCATAATACGTGATAACGGCGACGGAACTTTTGAAGTGCGTTCTTATTTCATAGTTGAGGAGAGCAGCGCTCAGAAAGCTCGCCTCAGGGCATTGGAAGATGCATTGAAAAACAGTGAACTAGCTGCGGAACATGCCAATAAGATTTCCGAATTTGTAAGACAGGGATTAGACGAATAAGTCAAATTGCCGGTCTTCAAATTCATTTTCATTTCTTTTATTTACAAATATGAAAAAAATCGCGTTTATAGTAGTCCTATCCTGTTTCACAGTCGGCACGCTGACTGCTCAAACAAATAAAGCTTCAAATCAGCAGAAAAAAGAATCTTTTGAAGAATTCAGAAACAGGATAAAAAATAATTACAACGAATTCCGTCAGACTATACTGGATCATTATGCAGATTTTCTTAACGGGGAATGGCATGAGTATGAAAGTTTAAACGGATTGAAACGCGATGAAACTCCAAAACCGGAGGTGGCTCCAAGGGTTGAGCTGCCTCCGGTAAATACTCAACCGGTTATAACGGAACCGGAAAAAACTGAACCGACCAAAGAGATTCCGGAAGAAATCCGGGATAAATCGCCGGAATTAGCAAACCAAGAACCACAGACGGAACCTGCCCAACCTGAGCAGGTTAAACCTGAACCTGTTAAACCTGCACCGGCACCGCTTAAGCCGGAGCCAGTTAAACCCGAACCGGAAAAGCAGAAACCGGTTTTGACAGAACCGGAAAAACAACAATTGCCATCTTTGGCTGAAAACAAGCCTTCAACTCCATCAGTACCTGCCCCGGCTGCACCATCAAAGCCTAATAAATCTGACAAATCAAAGAGTTTTGACTTCACTTTCTATGAAATCCCCATGGAAATAGTGGATATTGATTTTTCCATTGCAAATAAACTTGCAAATCCTTCAGACTTTTCAAACCAATGGAAAAATCTGGAAACACAGAAAGTCGCGGCAAAATTACTTCCTTCAATAAAGAAAGAGATTAAAGAGATCGGACTGAACGATTATCTCACATATAAATATCTCGAAAGTTATGTCAATTCAAAATTTCCGGGAGTTGATAACTCTTCAAAAATGGCTTTGGTGCATTATCTTCTTGTGAACCTCGGTTATGACGCCAGAATTGCGGTGACAAGCAAGGGAACTCCCCTCCTTTTGATTCCTTTCAAACAGACTGTGTATGGGAAAAGCTATCTTTCCCTTTCAAATATGAAATATTATATATTTCCACCGGAAGGATATGAAGTGGCATCTATCTTTAAGGAGAAGGTGATGACTTGTCAGCTCCCATCGGATGTAGATAAAGGGAACACATTCGATCTGGTGCTTGGAGAGCTTAATATCCCTGTTAAACCGAAAGCATTCGATTTGGAATATGGTCCCGTGCACCTTACAGGTGAAATGAACGAGAATCTAATCCCTATCCTTTATCGTTACCCGCAAATGCCAATTGAAGATTATGCAAAATCCAATCTTCAACCGGCATTAAGACAAAAACTCACCGATCAAATCAAGGAACAACTTGATGACCTTGATGGGGACAAAGGTGTGGAAGCCCTTCTTCATTTCACCCAGAATGCATTCGAATATGCCACCGACGACAACTATCATGGGTTTGAAAAGCCATATTTTATTGAAGAAACTCTCTTTTATCCTAAAAACGATTGCGAGGACCGAGCAATCTTCTACACCTATTTCCTATACAACGCATTAGGGAGAGAAGCACAATTGGTTTCATTTCCCGGCCACGAAGCTGCCACCGTTGCTTTGAAAGAGCCAAAGGGAGGTGTGTCGTATAATCAGGATGGGAAAACTTTCTATATATCCGATCCCACATATATAGGGGCATCGAGCGGAATGGTCATGCCTTCCTATATGAACGTTAAACCCGATGTTGATTACACTTATACCAAACATTAACCTTCTTCAAAGAAAGAAGACTCTCTTAATAAATGGATTTCAAGATTGAGGCTATTGCTCCTCATTCAGAAGCAAGGGCAGGGATAATAACCACGGATCATGGTGTTATCCCCACTCCTATTTTTATGCCAGTGGGAACGCTTGGCAGTGTAAAAGGGGTGCATCAGAGAGAATTGCAAGACGACATCAATGCCAAAATAATTCTTGGCAACACCTATCATCTCTACTTGCGACCAGGATTGGATGTTTTGAAAAAGGCAGGCGGATTGCATAAATTCAACGGATGGAACCGACCTATTCTCACAGATTCAGGCGGGTTCCAAGTCTTTTCGCTCGCTTCGTGTAGGAAATTAACCGATATGGGGGCAACTTTCCAAAGTCATATCGACGGGTCGAGACATCTTTTCACTCCTGAAAATGTTGTGGATGCACAACGAATCATTGGATCTGATATAATGATGGCTCTTGATGAATGTGCACCGGGCACTTCGGATTACGGTTATGCCAGACAATCTCTCGACCTTACGAAAAGATGGCTGGAACGTGGTTGGTCAAGATTTAAGGAATCAGAACCTTTGTATGGATATTCGCAGACTTTTTTCCCAATCGTGCAAGGATGCGTATATCCGGACTTACGTAGGGAAGCCGCAGAACATGTTTCTTCCCTTGGAGCTGACGGCAATGCCATTGGTGGACTGGCAGTAGGAGAACCTGCCGAAAAGATGTATGAAATGATTGAAGTTGTCAACGCAATCCTACCTAAAGATAAACCAAGATATCTCATGGGTGTGGGAACACCTCTAAATATCTTGGAAGCCATAGACCGGGGGGTGGATATGATGGACTGTGTGATGCCTACCCGAAATGGGAGGAACGGAATGCTTTTCACTCCAAACGGAATCATGAATATGAGAAACCGTAAATGGGCTGAGGATTTTTCCCCGTTAGACGAGGAAGGATCAGTGTGGGTCGACAAAGTCTATTCAAAAGCATACCTGAGGCATCTCTTCATAAGTCAGGAACTTCTGGCCATGCAGATTGCATCGATCCATAATCTCGGCTTCTACCTTTGGCTGGTGAGAGAAGCCAGGCAACACATTCTTTCCGGTGATTTCAGTGTATGGAAAAATGATATGATCGAAAGGGTTTCACGAAGATTGTAACTAATTTTGCGGAGTGATTTTTTTAAAAAAATTATTTAAGAAAACCGGTCAAGAGCCGCAGTATGATGAACATTCATCAGAAGAAGCTGAGAAAAAGGAGGCTTCCCATACTTTTCTTTCGGTTTTCAAAGCATCATTAGTGCCTGCAAAATGGAAAGAATGGAACCCCTTTAAACTTTATATTCTTGATTTATATATATTAAGAAAGTTTCTTGGCACTTTTTTTCTCGCAACAATCTTATTCCTTGCAATCATAGCCATGTTTGACGTGACGGAAAAGCTTGATGCATTCCTCACGGCCCCTCTTAAAGAAACAGTATTTGATTATTTCATTTCATTCCTCCCCTACTTCGCACTTCAGCTTTACCCGCTTTTTGTCTTTATCTCAGTGATTTTCTTCACTACGAAGATGGCTGGAAATTCCGAAATTATAGCCATTCTTTCAAGTGGTGTCAGTTTCCATAGGCTTCTGCGACCCTATATGATAGGTGCTGCCATAATTGCGGCCCTCACATTTGTAGCCGACAACTATCTAATACCGCCCACCAATCAGAAAAGAATAGACTATACAAATAAATATGTGAGAAACAAGAAAGTTGAAAACAACACCAATATCCAACTAAAGATTTCTCCTGATGTAGTAGCCTACATAGGAAGGTTTGAAGATAAGAACAAGGTCGGCTATCGTTTCTCGCTATATGAATTCGATGGAAAAAGTTTGGTCTCAAGAACCACCGCTCAGACGGCTCGCTACGATTCGACGAGAATGTATCACTGGATTTTGAATGACTATATGATCCGAACATTCAATGGAATGGATGAGACAATAGAACGTGGCAGAAGACTTGATACCATAATTCCATTCGAACCCCGTGATTTCATGATTTCGGCTAACGATGAAGAAACTTTGACCACCCCTCAGCTTTCAGAATATATTGAAAAACAAAAAATGAGAGGAGTTGCAAATATCAAGGCTTTCGAAATAGAAAAAGAGGGGCGATATGCTTCAGTGGCGGCAGCTTTTATCCTTACCCTAATCGGAATGTCTTTGTCATCAAGGAAAGTGAAAGGAGGAATGGGGCTGAATATTGGAATAGGGCTTGCCTTGAGTTTCAGTTATATTCTATTTTCCTCGGTTACAAGTTCTTTTGCTATTTCAGGTGCTACATCTCCTTTCATAGCAATGGAAATTCCTAATGTGATCTATCTGCTCATAGGCCTCTACCTTTATTACCGGGCATCTAAATATTAAATGATTAATTCATTTTTTTTGACATCTGAAACTTGGAGGAAACCCCTCTGAAAAAATTTTTGCCGGTAATCCCATTCTTTTAAAATCAATCCGTCTATAATAACCGGGTCTATATCAACAGGCACATCCTCTCTCTTTCTGCAATCTTCATCCCTACCCATTTCCAGCTCCTTTTGTTTGCAAAGCAATTGTAAATTCTCTTGTGACCCATTGAACATTCCCTTTACCACGGCATTGAAATATTCCTTTCTTCCATTGCCGACACATGCTGATGAATAAATGTCGGAACTGACCATGTTATCCAATATTTCTTTTAGCCAGTCTAATGTGAGCCTTATATTATCCTCACGGTTTCCACAATTTGAACCTATTCCTATAACAACATTTATCATAGGCAATGATATAGCGTTTTTGCAAGTTACTTACTCTCTTCTCAATGTAATTGCCGTTACTTCCGGGAAAGCAGATAATAACCTTGCCGGCATTCCTACCTCTCCGGCACCTATATTGACGTATAGGCTTGTGGTCTCCCCGTTATTATTTTCCCTTTCATAGAGGCCTCCCCACTGTTCATATCTATATTTTGAAGGAGACCATCTCCAATCCCCTATCTTCAACAGGATCTGCCATGCGTGGGTATGACCGGAAAGGGTAAGGTCTATATTGGTGTTTTTTGACACCTCACGATTCCAGTGTTCCGGGTTATGGCTTAACAAAATCTTGAAGTTGTTATCGTTCTGATGAGGCAAGGAATCGGAATAAACCGGCAAAGCTTTGTTTAAATCTCCATAGATAGGGAAAGGAGGTTCACCCCAGTTTTCAACACCTATCAACAATATGCTGTCGTTGCCCTTATGTAAAATTTTGGTTTCGTTATTCATGAGATTCCATCCCATCCCCTTTTCAATTGATTCAAGCAACCTGTTATTTTCCTTCCTAGCTTGAGAATCCGGCCAGTTTACATAATCACCATAATCATGATTACCTAAAATTGAATAGACACCTTCCCTCGCTTTCAGGTGTGACAACACCTCTATAAAAGGGAAAATTTCATTGGTCTGTCGGTTGACAACATCCCCTGTAAAAACTATAATATCAGGATGCAGATTATTAACCGTGTCAACAAGTTTTTGCACAAACCGTGTGTCATCACCCCATGTGCCTACATGAAGATCGCTAATCTGGACAATCGTGAAACCATTAAATTCCTCAGGCAATCTCTGTGAGAAAATATCCTGACGATGCACAACTATATGATGTCCGGTATAGGCCGCCCCTACCCATATCACACCAATGAATATCGCACCGAAAACTATGCCGACAAGTCTGAAAGGGTATAGTCTGCTTTTTATTTTAAATAAAGTCCTTACAAGTCGCCCGACAAGTGAACATAGCAGATAAAAAAGCTTTCCGAAATAGATACTGATATAAGTAAACAACAGCCACATCACCGGGGAAATCGCTGATGAAGCATCTCTTCGTGGGAGACTGATCGCAACAATAAGCACAGCATAACAGACCAAGGCTGTTATCCAATAAATTTTCCTCCCTTTCTTTTTCCAAATCCCTCCACAGTCTGCAGCTATATATAGGTCAATAAGGAAGGAAAAAACAAAGAGGAAAACAATCAGCAAAACAGGCAATCTCACTTTTTCTTATTTTTATTCGATTCCGCCCAATAGGGCTTTCAATTTGTTTTTTAAAGGATTTGAATACATGATTAGCATCATCTGCCACATATAGTCTCTTTCCTGGGGTGTGATATCTTCCAAATCAACCTTATC
This sequence comes from Muribaculaceae bacterium, assembly GCA_022509225.1. Lineage (GTDB taxonomy): Bacteria > Bacteroidota > Bacteroidia > Bacteroidales > Muribaculaceae > Lepagella. The sequence goes on along the minus strand of JAFLTM010000021.1, from coordinate 9,917 downwards.
CAGCTGACGGTTGAAATAATCAATGATCTCTTCTTTTTGGCGGCTATCATATTTGAGCGAAAATCTGTCGGTTTCATGAAGAATATCGAATGCCACATAATTGATCTCAAAAATATTATAGCTCCGGTGAATTGCCTGGTCAATAAGGCATCCTACATGGTGGGCCGCTTTGTTATTGTCTTTAAACTCACCGATTTCATCCAGTTTTCCGTTTATGCGGGGAGTGAGTTGAAAATGCACCCTTCCTTTGAATTGAAGCAATCCTGTTTCCATAGAGAACAAATCATCTCTCTGGCTCTTCTTAAAATCAGGATTTCTTTTCCGCAACAGGAACTCTCTCGCTTTCAAATAATCATTAGGGTCATATTCATAGGAAATTGACACAGGCATTAGATTTATTTCTTTCAATCTTTCGATAAAACTTCCTTGCCCGTCGATTGCCAGCATTTTTATCAGTGAATCCTGAGTTTTGTCGCTACTGTCTTTAGATCTCCCCTCCCTTTGTGCAATCCACACAGATTCTCTCTTCTCGAGAATACAATGGTGAATATATGCCGACAATTTCTGGGCAGCAAGCAAACCTTCCCTCAAACCTGTGTTTCTCTTCACCACAAAACTCTTGTTGAGTCTCACAAGTTCCGTTATCCAGTCGAAAATAAGGAGATTATTGCCTATGGCAACTTCAGAAGTCGGATATCCTTTCCTCAAAAAAGCCAGATTCAAAAATGAAGCATCAAGCACAATGTCTCGATGGTTGGTGATAAATGTGTAATTGCTTGAAGGATTCATATATTTCACCCCTCCGAGAGAGATGCCGGAAGTGGTGGTTTTTGCCAACATCTCGAGGAAAGGGAACATTATCTGATGCTGGAAGTCGTATTTATTTTTTATCTTATGCAATTCATCAATCAACGACGGCACATCATCAGCCGGCATCGTGTAATTGATTACATGAAGAAAACCCGGTTCCTTGATCAGTTTTTCCATTCTTTCATGGAACTCTGAATCAGGATAAGGTGATATATCACTGAAATCGTAATTTTTCTCTTTCATGGCTATTTCTCTCAGACCATTTGGCAAAGTTAACTTTTGTTGCAATTAAAGAAAAATTATAGACTAAATTTTTTCTTCCATCATTCCTTTACTATAGTCACGCCATTTTTGTATCAGCAGAGTCATATCCTCCGGGATAGGACTTTCGAAATTCAATTCCTCACCTGTGCGTGGATGTCTGAACCCGAGGGTTCTTGCATGCAATGCCTGTCGGCTACATATTTCCATACAATTTTGCACGAACCTTCGGTATTTTGCAAATGTTGTTCCTCTGAGTATTTCATCACCGCCGTAGCGCTCATCATTAAAAAGAGGATGCCCCTTATATTTCATGTGCACCCGGATCTGATGAGTCCTTCCGGTTTCAAGCCTGCATTTCACCACCGACACATATCCCAAGTCTTCAATTTGAGTATAGTGTGTCACGGCATGCTTGCCCACTCCGGGTTCGTCAGTCACTGTCATTTGCAAGCGATTTCGCGGGTTTCTTGCGATGTCACCTGTTATAGTTCCCTCAGGCTCAGGGAAACTTCCCCATACGACAGCCACATATTCCCTACGGGTAGTTTTGTTGAAAAATTGCTCGCCTAAAGAAGTTTTCGCTTCAGGTGTCTTTGCCACGACAAGCAATCCTGACGTGTCTTTATCAATTCGGTGCACGAGTCCCATTCTGGGATCGTTAACATCATAATCGGGATTGTCTTTGAAGTGCCATGCAAGAGCGTTGACCAAAGTGCCGTGATAATTGCCGTGACCTGGATGCACAACCAGGCCGGCAGGCTTGTCGACCACCATCAGGTCTGCATCTTCATATACAATATTAAGAGGAATATCTTCCGCGATGATCTCAAAGTCATAGCGGGGCCTGTCCATTACAATAGAAACCACATCCTCCGGCTTGACCTTATAGCTGGATTTAACAGGTTTTCCATTAACCAAAAGGCAGCCTGCATCGGCAGCCTGCTGGATTCTGTTTCGAGAGGTCTTCTCCATACGGTCCACCAGGAATTTATCCACCCGCAGAAGAGTTTGCCCCTTGTCGGCAACAAAACGAAAATGCTCGTATAATTCCCGACCCTCTGAATCAATATAAGAGGGTTCTATGATATCTGATTCCGACGATAAGTCTTCTTTATTATCTTCTATCATTATTCGTAGAACGGTTCGTCGATAATCAAAGGCTCCTCTCCCCCTGTTTTCGGAAGTTCTTGTCCCGAGTCATCCGCTTCGGTGAAATAATCCAAAAATTCATCCATAAGCAGTGAATCCGTTTCTTCTCTTAACATTCCGTCATAAACCTCGACAGTTATCAATCTGTTGACCGGCACTTTCTCCATTTTAGTTATCACATTTCCATTCGCCAGTAATCTGATTATACGGTCGGACTCTCCGGGAACTTTCACCACATTAACTTTTTTAAATCCAAGTTCTTCAAGTTTAGCCAAGCCTTGACGTAAAGAATACCCTTTCAGAGCATAATCGGAGCTGCTATTATCGGAATCTATTATCATTTCACGAGGATGCACCGAGTTAATATAAAGAAATATCTTCCTGCCCGGTTTTACTTTCGCCCCGGGAGCCGGGAACTGTTCCACAACATATCCCGGCTCAATATCCTCGTTATAAATCGAGTCTCTGATATCTGCCTTAAATCCTTTCTCCCGCAAGTTTGTGATAGCCTGGGAGTATGACATGTTTTCAACACCTGGCACTTCCGCAAATTCTCCATGCCGAGTGAAAAGACCCAATGAGAGATAGATTATGAATATACCTATCAATCCTACAAGAAATATTATCAATATGTTGGCTATAACCGGATGTTGCCGCAAGTATTTGTCGCCCCGCATGTTAATGCTTTTGACCTGAAAATATAGATTTTAACCGTCAAATTTAAATAAATTTTCACTATTATCACATTTTAAGTTTTAGATTTTTATTATTATATTTGCACTCCAAATCCTCAACTCGATGCGCAGACTTTTTATCTGGATATCTATCTTCTGCATTTTTTGTTCTTGTGGTGAATACAATAGAGTTTTAAAGAGCAATGACGTGGCATACCGTTTTGACTATGCAAAAAGGGCATTCGATGAACGGAGGTTCAATCAGGCAGCCACAATCTTAGAAACAATCTATACACCACTTCGAGGCACCGCAAACGGAGAAGAGGCTCTTTTTCTGCTTGCAATGTCAAACTTTGAAAACAAAGACTATCTAAACTCGGGATTATATTTCAAAACTTACTACTCACGCTATCCGCGTGGAAAGTTCACTGAATTGGCCCGTTTCTATTCCGGCTACGGTTATTACCTTGATTCACCCGACCCTCAGCTTGATCAGTCTACAACTAAAAAGGCAATTGAAGAATTGCAAGGTTTCATAGACTATTTCCCCGACAGCGACAGGATCTCAATAGCTCAAAATGCAATTTTTGAGATGCAAGACAAACTTACCCTCAAGGAGTTGCAGAACGCTCAATTATATTATAATCTTGGTAATTTCATGGGTAATAACTACGAAGCTGCTATTATCACAGCTCAAAATGCTTTAAAAGACTACCCTTATTCAAAATATCGCGAAGATTTTGAATTGCTTGTGCTCAAAGCCAAATATCAGGAGGCAAGATTGAGTGTGGAAGAAAAACAGGCCGACAGATACCGTGACGTTCTCGACGAGTATTACTCTTTCACCAACAACTATCCTGATACAAAAAACCGGCGCGAAGCAGATAATATTTACGAAATTGCGCGCAGGCATGCCGCAGAATAATTATAATTTCTCCAAAAATGGATTACAAGAAAACCAATGCACCAATCAACACTGTGACAAGAGATATGATTGCCATGGCAGAACAAACCGGCAACGTCTATGAGACAGTGTGTGTAATCGGAAAACGGGCTAACCAAATTGCTGTGGAAATGAAGAAGGAACTTGAGAAAAAGCTCCAGGAATTTGCAGCAACCGATAATCTTGAAGAGGTTTCAGAAAACCGCGAACAAATTGAAATCTCCAAATTCTATGAAAAGCTCCCAAAACCTACGTTGATTGCAACACAGGAATATGTGGAGCATAAATTATATTTTGCAAATCCATCAAAAGAAAGAGATCATCTCAGCGACTAAAAATCTACATATTTTTAATCCTGAACATGATTATGCCCTGGCAGTTGGAGATGCCTCCTACACTCCTCCAGCCTCAGTTAGAAATCTAAGAAAGAATTTATCGCTGTTGCCTGCTAAATATGCCGACAACGGCGATTTTATTCTCACGGCTGAACCTCCCGACTTATCGGATTCAACAACAAGTGAACTGCAAAAGATGGCGATTTCCAAAAATCTCTCTATTGTCAGCTATGATGATATTCCCGGCTTAGTGCATAAAATTGGAAATATCATTCCTTGGGGATGGAACCATTATATTTATAAAAATCTATTGTCGGCAGGTATTCCGCCCTCCATAATGCCATCACTTGATTTTATAGATAGGGTTAGGGAAATTTCTCACAGAAACAATGCCATTCTGTTCCGTAAAGAAATGGCAACCCTGAATCCAAGCTATCTTAAAGCTGATAATAGCGGTGAAGTCTGTTATTCTTTCAAGGATATCACCAACTATCTTGAGAAAGTGGGACATGCTTATTTTAAGGCACCTTGGAGCTCTTCCGGCAGAGGAATTGTTTCTTCTCGACATATAGGCTTAATGCAACTTGAAGAATGGTGCCGTGGAATCATTAGAAAACAGGGTTGCGTAATTGCCGAACCTGAGTGGGATAAAGATTTTGATTTTGCAACCGAATGGACCTTACAAAACCGTAAAGCCTCGTTTTTGGGATTTTCTGTCTTCATCACATCTCCTCGCGGCAAATATCATGGCAACGTCATCGATTCACAAGAACGTCTGGCAGATCTCATCTATCATAAAACATTGTTTACATCTGAAATTATTCAACACCAGAAATCAGTGATTGAAAAATTATGGGCTGACAAGTATCAGGGACCTTTAGGCATAGACATGCTTGCAGACACTTCCGGCAAAGTGAACGTGTGTGTGGAGATAAACTTCCGTCTGACAATGGGACATGTAAACCTTCCGAACTTAAACTCAACAAGATATTATGCTTAAAATCAATGTCATAGGAAAGGGTAATGTGGGTGTTTCCCTCGTTGAGGCATTCCAAAATAAAGCCATTGTCAATCTAATAGATTCACGTGACATAACACACACGCTTCCTAAGGCTGATATCAATATTGTTTCAGTCTCGGATAATGCCATCGAGGAGGTGGCTTCCAGGTTAAAAGAATCAGATGCAATACTTTGTCACACTTCCGGATCTATCCCGATGGATGTGTTGAAAAGATATGGGAAAAATGTGGGGGTATTTTATCCGCTTCAAACATTCACCGCAAGCGTTACCGTCGATTTTTTCAAGATTCATTTTTTTCTTGAGGCAAACACCCCGGAAAATCTGAGTATTTTAGAAAAAGCGGCATCCCTTCTTTCTCCTAATATTCATATCACCGACTCTGAAAAGCGGAGAAAACTTCATTTGGCATCGGTGTTTGCCTGTAATTTCACAAATGCCCTTGCCTCGATGGCCGAAGAAATTTTAAAGGATTCAGGTATCGACTTCAACGTTATCCTTCCGTTGATGCAACAGACTGTGACCAAACTCGAGTTATTAAAACCCAAGGAAGCACAGACCGGACCCGCAGTTAGAGGGGATTCAAAAGTTTTAGATGCCCATATCAATATGCTTGCAGACTCCCCTAAGAAACAAGAAATCTACAAACTTATAACAGAATACATATCACACCATTAATATGCAGCAAAAGATTTTATTGGCCAGCAAATCACCAAGAAGACGTGAAATACTCAAACTTTTGCGACTTCCCTTCACTGTTGTGACAATAGAAGGAGTTGACGAAAGCTATCCCACCGGACTGGAGCCTGATAAAGTTTCAGAATATATTGCCAATAAGAAAGCCGACATCTTTCTTAAACGAATCGGCGATAATGAAATTATCATTACCGCCGACACTGTGGTGATTTGCGATGATAAAATATTAGGAAAACCTGCCACTTCGGAAGATGCGATAGAGATGCTCAAACATCTGTCGGGTAAAACTCATAAAGTCACTACCGGCGTCACCGTCGCAAGTTCAGAAAAAAGGGAGTCCTTCACTTCTGAAACGCTTGTGACATTTGCAAACCTCACCGATGAGGAGATAAGGTTTTACGTGGAGATGTATCACCCCATCGATAAAGCAGGTGCTTACGGCATTCAGGAGTGGATCGGCGCAGTGGCGGTTGAAAAAATCAATGGAAGTTTCTATAATGTCATGGGTCTTCCCATTCACAGGCTTTATCAAGTCTTGAAAAGATTTTGAACTCTTGCAATAAGCCTGGCAAAAAGAAGGTTCTCATGCCATATTTTTTGCTTCCCATCCAAGGGCTGAGGCACCTAAAACTGCGGCATCGCTTTCCTTGAGTTCCGAAAGAATAATCTTTGTCTTTCCTCTAAACACGGGCATTACAGATTTGTCGAAAGCCTCCTGAAGAGGTTTCATCAAGAGGTCGCCGCTCTTTGCCAACCCTCCGAATAATATAATGGCCTGTGGGCTTGTGAACGACACCATGTCGGCAAATGCTTCTCCAAGAATTGTGCCGGTGTAATTGAATATATCCTTAGCCATCTTGTCTCCAGCCACAGCCGCATCATAAACATCCTTGGATGTTATATCCTCAATCTGTAGGTCCCTGAGCGTGGATGGCTCTGTCCTTACCTCAAGGAATTCTCTGGCTGTTCTGGCAACGCCTGTGGCACTGCAGTAAGCCTCGAGACATCCCGTTCGACCGCAACCACACATCCTGCCATTATTACGTTTAACTATAAGATGGCCCAATTCTCCGGCAAAACCGTCATGTCCATAGACAAGCTGGCCATTCACGACTATTCCAGATCCCACTCCTGTACCCAGTGTGATCATTATGAAATCTTTCATTCCACGGGCAGCTCCGTAGGTCATTTCTCCTAAGGCCGCTGCATTGGCATCGTTAGTCACCGCTACCGGGATTCCCCCGAACGCTTTGCTCACTTTGTCCGCCAACGGAATAACCGGTCCCTCCCAAGGAAGATTAGGAGGATTAATTATTTCTCCCGTATAATAATTGGCATTAGGAGCTCCAATGCCGATGCCTTGGATTTTGTCTTCTGCCTCATTCTTTTCAAGAAGCCGTTTCACTCCCTCATAAAGTTCGGAAACAAAATCATCGAAATTGGTGTGTTTCCTCGTCTTAATTGAGTCGCTCTCTATAACCTGGCCTCTTGCATCAACTATGCCGAACACAGTGTTGGTGCCACCTATATCCACACCTATTACATACGGTTTGTTCATGATATTCCTGTTTTGATTAAATTCTTACAGACTATTACAACAAAGTTAATCTTTTTTATAAGTTTCAGCCAACAATTTTTTGTTTACGAATGTTAATATTGTAACGATAGCAAATTTTAATTAAGATATCACAATTATAAACCACTACAATGAACTTCAATAATTTCACCATCAAATCTCAGGAAGTGATTCAAAAGGCAATTGAGCTCACCCGACAGAACGGTCAGCAGCTAATTGAACCGGTTCACATCCTTAAAGCTCTGATAGGGGAAAGTGAAACAATAGTCAATTTCGTTTTCCAAAAACTCGGGGCTAACTTAAATTCAGTTAATTTAGGTATTGACAAAGAGATCCAGGCTCTCCCCAAAGTCAGTGGCGGTGATGTAACCCTAAGCCGCGAATCGAACGAGGCTTTACAAAAGGCAATAGATTTTTCCAAATCTATGGGAGATGAATACGTATCCGTGGAATCTATATTGATGGGTATTCTTAAAACCCGTTGCAAGGCTGCCCAGATTCTCAAAGATGCCGGTATCACTGAAGATGGGTTAAAATCAGCCATTACAGAACTTAGAAAAGGCAACAAGGTTACACAACAAAGTGCCGAGGAGTCTTATCAGGCCCTGTCGAAATATGCAATTAATCTGAACGACCGTGCAAGAAACGGAAAACTCGACCCGGTGATCGGACGTGACGAAGAGATTCGCCGAGTGCTGCAAATCCTTTCCCGGCGAACAAAAAACAACCCTATGCTCGTGGGTGAGCCGGGCACAGGTAAAACCGCCATTGCCGAAGGTCTCGCACATAGGATTGTAAGGGGTGACGTGCCTGAGAACCTGAAATCCAAACAAATTTATTCATTGGATATGGGCGCTCTCGTTGCAGGCGCCAAATATAAAGGTGAATTTGAAGAAAGACTTAAGGCTATTGTCAACGAGGTTACCCAAAGTGACGGGGAAATTATCCTTTTCATAGATGAGATTCACACTCTAGTGGGTGCCGGCAAAGGTGAGGGAGCCATGGATGCAGCCAATATCCTTAAACCTGCCTTGGCTCGTGGCGAACTCAGGTCGATTGGTGCAACAACACTCGACGAATATCAAAAATATTTTGAAAAAGACAAGGCTCTTGAACGCCGATTCCAAAAGGTTATGGTTGATGAACCGGATGAACTTGCGGCAATTTCCATTTTACGCGGTTTGAAGGAAAGATATGAAAACCATCACAAGGTTAGAATCATGGACGAAGCCATCATTGCTGCAGTGCAATTGAGCGTGAGATATATAACCGACCGTTTCCTGCCCGACAAGGCTATTGACCTTATCGATGAGGCAGCCTCAAAATTAAGGCTTGAAATGGATTCAATGCCTCAGGCGCTTGATGAAGCATCACGCAAAATCAAACAGCTTGAGATTGAACGTGAGGCCATCAAGAGAGAGGGAGACGAATACAAGATCAAAGAGATTGATGAGGATCTCGCCAATCTCCGTGACACCGAGAAAGAATTGAAAGCCAAATGGAAGGCTGAAAAAGAAGAGATCAACAAGATTCAGCAGAATAAGATTGATATAGAGCAGCTAAATCATGAGGCGGAGGTTGCGGAACGTGAAGGCGATTATGCAAAAGTGGCTGAAATTAGATATAGCCGTATCAAACAGAAAGAGGATGAAAACCGTGAGACCCAGGAAAAATTAAGGCAACTTCAAGGGGAAGGTGCGATGATCAAGGAAGAGGTTGATGCCGAAGATATCGCCGAAATCGTGAGCCGATGGACAGGAATTCCCGTGAAGAAGATGGCTCAGAGCGAGAAAGACAAACTCCTTCATCTTGAAGAGGAGCTCCACAGGCGTGTCATCGGTCAGGATGATGCTATCAAGGCTGTCAGTGATGCAGTGCGCAGGTCAAGGGCAGGACTTAACGATCCGAGGCGTCCTATCGGTTCCTTTATTTTCCTTGGAACAACCGGTGTGGGTAAGACAGAATTGGCCAAGGCCTTGGCTGAATATCTGTTTGATGATGAAGATATGATGACACGTATTGACATGTCGGAATATATGGAGAAACACTCGGTTTCACGTCTGGTTGGAGCACCTCCGGGATATGTGGGATATGAGGAAGGTGGCCAGCTCACTGAGGCTGTGAGAAGAAAACCTTACAGTGTAGTGCTATTTGATGAAATCGAGAAAGCAAATCCTGATGTGTTCAATATCCTTCTTCAGGTCTTAGATGACGGCAGACTTACCGACAATAAGGGACGTTTCATCAATTTCAAGAACACAATAATTATAATGACTTCAAACGAAGGTTCTAACATTATTCGTGAGAATTTTGCGAACATGAAGGAGGGTGAACGTGAAGAAGTTATTTATAAGACCAAGCAAGATGTTATGGACCTTCTAAAGATGAAGATACGTCCGGAATTCCTCAATCGTATTGATGAGATAGTCTTATTCACTCCTCTCGATAAGA
>JAFLTM010000020.1 GCA_022509225.1 Muribaculaceae bacterium | reverse complement strand
TGGTCCATTTCTCAGCGATCGGACCCTCCGGAATCTTTGAAGCTTCCGGACTCATAACTCTCACTTTATCTTGTGTATTTTCCATATCGCTTAATTGTTAATGTTGTCGGAATCTTCAGAAGCGGCCGGTGAAAAATCCGCCGGAACCTCCTCTTCAATTAATTCTTCGGTAAATCCTTCGGTAACAACGGGGTTAGGTATGGCGTCAAAAGCTGGAGCCTCGTCGCCCTCATTTCCGTTAAGATAATTCAAAAGTCCCTTGGTAAGTTTCAGACGCTTTTTAGCTTCGATCCTGCTGCTCACGGCTTTCAGGAAGTTTTCCTTTTGCTCATCGGTCTGCAGGGATGCAAGATTCATCTGGATGCGCGGGTCATCGAGCGATTCCGGGAGACTCTCATATGACTGTTCGAGGTAATCCACCAAAGTAGAGAAGTCATCAAAACTGAGTACACTGATATTGGGCACACCCATTTGAGCTGCATCGGGTCCGAAGTCTTTCTCGAATTCCGGCATAATCATCTCCTTGTACTGCTCGCGGAGAACGGGATCGTTCTTGAAGTAACCTTCATGAGCTTTGGCCGTGAAAACGATAACCTGGGCGATAAACACCAGACAAATGATCGAGCTCCAGCATAATGCAAGTTTCTTGAAACGTTCAATCCATTTCGTGTTATCCCAGCCCACAGACTGGAACATCGACCAGATACCGTGGTTGAGGTGGAACCAAAGCGCGATCATACCGATGATATAGACAATCCATGTCCAGTTGAGCTGGAAAGCCTCCTGGAGGAACAATGTTCCGGCAGCTGGAGGCAGAACGTCGTCTACACCTCTGATTTCCTGAAGCTGCATCTTTGCCCAGAATTGGATAAGGTGCACCACCAAGAATGCAAGAATAACGATACCCAGCACGAGCATGTTTTTACTTGACCATTCTACAGCTTTCGGTTTCTTTGATATCTCATAGCCCACGGGGCCTCTTGCCTTACGGTTTTGCAAGGTGAGCACACACGCATAGACTATGTGGAGCAGTATGAAAAAAGCCAAACCTGCGGATGCTATCAAAGCATACCAATTGGCGCCAAGGAATTCACACAGAGAATTATAGGCAGCCGGCCAGCAGATGGCTATGGAGTTCATACAGCAGTGGAATGTTACGAAGAGAACGAGCACGGCTCCTGAAATTGCCATGACGAACTTTCTTCCTACAGATGAGCATGTTAACCACATAGCGTTTAGTTGTTTTGGTTAGTTATTTTTGAATATAGTATATGCTGCAAAGTTAATAAATTTAACGATTCATCCGCTATCCTAAATTCTGTTTTATGGCAGTTATTATGCGGAAAATCTCTTTTTCTCCCACCCATGGCCCGGCGGGGATGCACAGTCCGCTTTCAAATATTTTTTCCGCAACCCCTGTCGTGTAGGCCGGGCAATCCTTGAAAACGGGTTGAAGGTGCATAGGTTTCCAAATATGACGGGTCTCTATCCCTTCCATGTCGAGCCGGCGTCGCATCGCCTCCGGATTGCCGCAACCGTCGTTCCCCTTTACCTTTGCACCTTCTTCAAAAGTAATGGTGGAAAGCCAGAAATTGCTGTCGTAGTCTTGCGAGGGATTTTCGTGCAACCGGATTTGAGGAATGGTTGAAAAGGCTTCACGGTAGCACGACTGCACCCATCGGTGATGTGCAATATATTCTTCCGCAACAAACATCTGCCCTCTCCCTATAGCTGCGCTTATATTGCTTAGACGGTAATTATAGCCGATATTCTGATGTTCATACCATGGAACGGATTCCCGGGATTGAGTGGCATATTTGATCACGTCTCTTTTTATTCCGGAATCAGGACAGACAAGGGCCCCTCCCCCGGAAGTGGTGATCATTTTATTGCCGTTGAAGGAAAGGACACCGAAACGACCGAACGTGCCGCACATCTGCCCTTTATACCGGCTGCCGAATGCCTCAGCTGCATCCTCTACAACCGGAATTTGCCATTTGGAAGCTATCTCCATAATTGCATCCATTTGTGCCGGCATTCCGAAAAGATGCACTGGTATGATAGCCTTGGGTAATTTCCCCGTTTTCTTCAGCCGGTCGGATATGGCTTCTTCAAGCAGAGAGGGATCTATATTCCATGTGGAATTTTCCGAATCCACAAACACCGGTGTGGCCCCTTGATATGTCACAGGATTTGCAGAGGCACTGAATGTCAGGTTCTGCACGATAACTTCATCACTTGCCCTTATGCCAAGTTCAACCAGCGCAAGATGAATAGCGGCTGTGCCTGAAGAAAGAGCTGAAATTTTTTTCCTGCAGATTTTATCCTTATCACGGGTGAGTCGGAAATATGAATCCTGGGTGACTGAATTTTCGGGATTATCAAGCAGGAAATTCTCAAGGGCAAGCTCAAAGGCGTCGACATCGGGCCCAAGAGGCACGACCCAGTTGTCAGAGAAGGCTTTTCGGATAAATTCCTCCTCTTTGCCACCCATTTTACACAGGCAGAGCAGAATCCTATCTTTTCCCAACCTTATTCTTCTTCTTTCATATTATGGAAAACGTTCTGCACGTCTTCGTCGTCTTCAAATTTTTCCAGAAGTTTTTCTATCGCTTCCCTTTGTTCGGGAGTCACATCCTTATAGTCGTTGGGAATTCTTTCAAATTCGGCTGAAACAATCTCGAGACCGGTGTCTTCAAGGAATTTTTGGATATTGGCGAATTGGTCGAACGCACCATACACAATCCATTCCTCATCATCGGCTTCGAGCTCAGCTTCAAAATCCATCAGGCTTAATTCCAGTTCCTCGGAATCTGTGTCGGTGTTTGGTTTTACGTGGAACACACTCTTATGGTCGAAAAGGAAAGAGAGAGAACCTTGTGTCCCGAGCGAACCGCCATGCTTATTGAAATATGACCTCACATTTGCAACAGTGCGCTGGTTATTGTCGGTGGCTGTTTCCACAACAATTGCGATGCCGTGGGGTCCGTATCCCTCGTAAACGATCTCTTTATAATCGCCGGCATCTTTTTCCGTTGCTTTCTTTATGGCACGTTCAACCGTGTCTTTAGGCATATTTGCGGCTTTGGCATTCTGCATCAGTACCCTAAGACGCGGGTTCATATCCGGATCCGGACCACCGGACTTTACTGCCATTGTGATTTCTTTACCGATTCGGGTGAAAGTGCGGCTCATGTTGCCCCACCTTTTCAATTTTCTGGCTTTTCTATATTCAAACGCTCTTCCCATTGGGTGATATTTTATATATGTGTTGTAATCAATAAATAATAATTATCTGAGAGTTGCCCCCGCTCCTTCGAGAGCTTTAATAATCTTTTGCATTATGGCATCGATCTGTTTGTCGTTCATTGTTTTTTCATCATCCTGAAGAATGATGGTGATGCCATAACTTTTTTTGCCTTCAGGGAGGTTTTTGCCCTCATAGACATCGAATAGGGTGACCTCTTTCACCAATTTGCGTTCTGTCTTTGTCACCAACTCCTGTATAGATTCAAATGACACGGATTTATCGATCAAAAGAGCCAGGTCTCTTTTCACCGGTTGTGACTTTGGAAGCGGGGAGAACACAACCTTGTGGTTCGCGACGAGTTTCATAAGCTCTGTCCAGTTGAAGGAAGCAAAGACCACATCCTGTTCGATACCGAAGGAAGCAAGTGTTTTTTTGCTGACGAGACCGAGTTCTCCCAGACGTTTCCCCTGGCGAGTGGAATAGTTCAGTCTCACAGAAAGCAATTCGCCTGAATCCTGTTTTTTGACGATCAAACCTTCGGGCACTCCGAGCACATGAAGCATTTTCTCCACGATTCCCTTCATGTCAAAGGGTGAAGCCTTCTCGGATTTGCGGTTCCAAGAAGAGGTTATGAAGTCGCCGGTTAGCCATAATCCTAACTCCATCCATTCTCTGAAGGGGGCAAGCGGCTGCTGGGCAGTTGATTCTTTTTGAGGATTCCTTTGATAGAGATTCCCAAATTCGTAGAAACGCAGGCTGTCGGCTTTTCTATTAATGTTATGAGCTATAGACTCGAGACCGCCGAAAAGGAGAGTTGCCCTCATGACGGAGAGGTCTCCGCTCAGGGGATTCATAAGTGAAACACATTGTTCCGCAGGAAGTTCTTTCAATGAATTGTAGTAGGAAACAGATGTGAGAGAATTATTCATTATTTCCATAAAACCCTCACCGGTGAGACGATCGGATATTTTTTCCCTCAATGCGTAGTCAAGGTCAACCTTTGTCTGAGGGGAGGGCGAATAATTCATTTCGGTTCCAAACTCCACGCTATTGTATCCATACACTCTCAAAATCTCCTCGACCACATCGCAGGGACGGGTTACATCGACCCTATATGTCGGCACGGATAGGTGAAAGATGTCGGGATTTTGGGCATCCGGTTCCACAGATATCTCCAAAGCCTTTAGAATGGAGATTATTAAATCTTCAGGTATCTCTTTGCCAATAAGGTTTTTGCAATAATCCAACGATAGGTCGACTCTTACAGGCATAACAGGTTCCGGATACACATCAGCTATATCGCCGCATATTTCTCCGCCGGCCAGTTCCTTTATCAACAAGGCTGCGCATTTTGCGGCATAGACAGTGATTGAGGGGTCGGCGCCTCTTTCGTATCGGAAAGATGCGTCAGTGTTGAGTCCGTGCCGGCGTGCGGTTTTTCTGACTCTTGTCGGATTGAAATAAGCGCTTTCAATGAAAACGTCGGTTGTGTTATCGGTAACACCTGAATCGAGACCGCCGAACACACCGGCAATACACATCGGTTTCTCTGTATCGCAAATCATAAGGTCGCTTTCATGCAGAGTGCGTTCAACTCCGTCAAGAGTTGTGAACTTTGTGCCGGCAGGGCATGAACGCACCACAATCTTTTCCCCTTTAACATGGTTGAGATCAAAACAATGCAAAGGCTGCCCCAATCCGAGAAGGATAAAGTTGGTGATATCAACGATATTGTTGATGGGACGTTGTCCAACTGTGGTGAGCAAATTTTTCAGCCATTCGGGAGATTCCTTTACCTTGACATTCCTTATGGTGACACCTGAGTATCGAGGGCATCCTTCTTTATCTTCAACGTTTATTGTGACGGAGCCATCTTTCCTGTCGGGATAAAACCCATCGATTGACGGGGTTCTCACTTCAGGTGGGAAACCCTCTTTGCCGGCTTCTGTCATTTCTTTAACAAGGTGAGCCTTGAGATCCCTTGCCACACCTAAATGTGAGGCGGCGTCAACCCGGTTGGGGGTCAATTCCACTTCAAGCATATAGTCGCTTTCCACATTATAGTAGGCAGCCGCAGGGGTTCCGGGAGCCACATTGTCTGGAAGCACTATTATACCTGCATGAGAGGATCCGATCCCTATCTCATCTTCGGCACAGATCATTCCACAGGAATCAACTCCTCTGATTTTTGATTTTTTAATTTTTAATTCTTTGCCGTTAATCGTGAGAACGGTTCCGACTGTTGCCACAACCACGGTTTGTCCGGCAGCCACATTGGGCGCACCGCATACAATGGTTTCAGGTGTTCCTGTTCCTATGTCAACCGTGGTGACATGAAGATGGTCGGAATCTGGATGAGCCTCGCAGGTGAGGACTTTGCCAATAACAATACCTTTCAATCCACCCGGGATGGATTCCACCTCTTCCACGTTGTCACATTCAAGACCTAATGATGTCAGAATCGCCGCCAGTTCTTGCGGACTGGCATCAAAATCAATGAAACGGCGCAGCCATTTATAAGATATATTCATGCAATACTATGCAAACAAAGGTTAAGTTTAGTTATCAATAAAATATAATTGAAATCAGGAAAGGCAAGTATTTCCGCAACAGGAAGGCAGCATCTAAATAGCAGACCTTATAATGCCTCTGCCAGAATTCTCAACGAATCCCACAATTTCATCACGATATTTGCTTTCCGGCAATGTGCTACATATAAGCTTCACAGCATTCGTGACATTCAGGTCACTGAGGTAAAGCACCCGATAGATTTCTGATATTATCTGGATGTCTTCATTAGAGAAACCGTTGCGATGAAGTCCTATGGTGTTCAGGCCCACAAAAGAGATCGGTTCCCTTGCAGCTTTTACGTAGGGTGGGATATCTTTATTTACGAGAGCTCCGCCCTGCAGCATGATATTCCTGCCAAGGTGACAGAACTGATGAATAAGGCTGCCACCGCCAATCACAGCGGAATCGTCAACCACCACTTCACCTGCGAGCTGGCATGCATTCGACATTATGACATTATCACCGATAACACAGTCGTGTGCTATATGGTTATAAGCCATTATCAGACATCCGCTTCCCACTATTGTCTTCCCCTTGGAGGCGGTGCCACGGTTCACTGTGACACATTCTCTCAGGGTTGTGCCGTCACCAATAAATGCGTAGGTTTTTTCACCCTTGAATTTCAGGTCCTGCGGTATGGCTGCCACCACCGCTCCGGGGAAAATCTTCACTCCCCGGCCTATCCTTGCACCGGGATAAATGGTGACATTGCCTGCGATTTCACAATTATCGCCTATCTCAACATCCTCATATATATTGGTGTAGTTGCCAATCTTAACATTGTTGCCAATCCTGGCTTCGGGATGCACATAAAACTGAGCGTTCATATCTCAACTTAATCTGAGGCTTCTTATTTGTTTTTTATGATTTGAGCCATAAATTCGGCTTCGCACACTATTTTTTCACCCACGAAAGCATAGCCTTTCACCATGGCGCATCCTCTGCGGATCTCTGTCGTGAGACTCACATTAAGGAGCAAGGTGTTGCCCGGCACTACCTTCTGCCGGAATTTAACATTGTCAATCTTGAGGAAATAAGTGCTGTATCTTTCCGGTTCCTCGAGATAATTAAGCACGAGCACTCCTGCAGCCTGAGCCATAGCCTCAACCTGAAGCACACCCGGCATCACCGGCTCTTGAGGGAAATGTCCGGGGAAGAAAGGTTCGTTTACGGTTACGTTTTTTACCGCAACACAATGTTTTTTGTCGATTTCAATAATTTTGTCGATAAGAAGGAAGGGGAAGCGGTGAGGGAGAAGGCTTCTTATGCCGTTGATATCTATCACCGGTTCAAGGTTAGGATTATAATATGGCGATTGGATTTCGGTATGCCTCACCGTCTTTCTTATCATTCTTGTGAACTGGTTGTTGATTGTATGGCCCGGTTTAACGGCCACGATCCTTCCCTGAATCGGTTTCCCTATCAAAGCGAAATCGCCAATCACATCCATCAACTTGTGACGTGCCGGCTCGTTGTCCCATTTAAGGGGTGTAGGATTGATATAACCCAGCTGGTCTACTTTTATTTTCGGAACATGCATCAGTTCGCATAGCTGGTCTATCTTTTCTTCCGACACGGGTTCGTCATATATCACTATCGCGTTGTCAAGGTCTCCGCCCCGGATAAGACCCGCCTCGGCAAGTTTTTCAATTTCACGGACAAAGACGAATGTTCTTGCACTTGCCACTTCCTGACTGAAATCAGCAATATCATCGAGCATTGCGAATTGATTAGGCAAAATCTGGGAGTTGTATTCCACCATCACTTCCACACTGAAATGATCATCGGGATAGATGGTGATTGTCGACCCTGTTTTCTCGTCGCGTAGGCTTAGTTTTTCCTTGATAATAAAGAAATCCTTGTCGGCGTCCTGGGCTTCAAGTCCGGTTTTTTCTATCTCTTCCATGTAACGGATCGCACTTCCGTCAAGAATAGGCATCTCCGGACCGTTAAGCTCGATCAGGCAGTTGTCTATACCTGAAGAGTAAAGTGATGCGAGCGCGTGTTCCACAGTGCTGATTCTCACATCCCCCTTTCCCAAGACAGTGCCACGTGTTGTGTCTACAACATTTTCCGCCACAGCTTCAATAACGGGCTCCCCTTCAAGGTCTATCCGTTTGAATCTGTAGCCGTGATTCACAGGTGCCGGCTTTAACACAGCCGTGATTTCTTTACCTGAATGAAGACCTTTGCCCTTTACGGTGAAAGGTGCCTTGAGCGTGAGTTGTTCCATTATTTATTATTTTTTTGCTTCTCAAAAAAATCGGCGAGTTTTTTCATATTGATAAGGTTTTTGGCAAATTGTCTCACTTCTACTGCCGGGTAACCTATCATTCTCTTGTCGTCGCCAATATTGTTATGAATACCTGACTGTGCCCCGATTTCGTTGCGGTTGCCGACTTTTATGTGTCCGTTGAAGCCGCATTGGCCGCCAAATCGGTTTGAATCCCCGATAACGGTGGAACCTGCCACTCCGGTTTGTGCGGCAAAGACATTATCTTTCCCAATTTGCACATTATGAGCAATCTGGATAAGATTGTCTAATTTGGTTCCTTTCCCTATGATTGTGTTGCCGAAAGTTGCACGGTCGATAGTGGTATTGGCACCGATTTCAACATTGTCTTCTATGATAACGCCGCCAAGTTGAGGGACTTTAGTGAAATGCCCGTTTATTGGGGCAAATCCGAATCCGTCGGCTCCTACAACAGAGCCTGAGTGCAAAATGCAGTTTGAGCCCACCTTGCAACCGGGATAAATTTTTACGCCGGCGTAAATGATGGTTCCGTCCCCAATGATGCAGTTGTCGCCAATATAGGTCTGCGGGTAGATGCTTACACCTTTCCCGATCACAACATTTTTGCCAATATAGGTAAATGCTCCCAGATATATGTCGTCTGGTATCGTGCTTCCTTCTCCGACAAATACCGGATTCTCTATTCCGTGTGGCTTAGGTCTGGCACTTTCTGCAATATGCATAAGTTGGGCCAGTGTGGCATAGGGGTTGGAAACTTTGATTAGTGTTGGAGCAACGTGGGTGTCAGGGCTGAAATTATCCGACACGATCAATACTGATGCGGAGGTGGTTGAAGCGTAGTGATAATATTTTGGATTTGAGATGAAGGAAAGGTCACCTTTGCCTGCATCCTCTATGGTTGCAAATCCTGTTACGGTTACGTCAGGATTCCCCTGAATTTCGCCACCCGTAATCTCCGCTATCTCCCTGGCTGTTACTTTCATTTTCGTCAAGGCATATTTTTTGCAAATATCGTGAATTTTTTATTAATACCCATAATAAATAGTCTCCTAAATGAATATTTTAAAATAAGGAGTAAGTTAAATGATTTTTCTTTTGACCCTGTCGGAATTAATTCGTAATTTTGCAACGAATGTTGCCCTGCTCTGACTTAAGCAAAAAATAAATTAACGATATAAACCTAAAAAATAAACTCATGAAAATTACGCATATAGAGCACATCGGAATAGCGGTTCCGGATCTTGCAAAGGCCATTGAATATTATGAAAACGTTCTCGGGCTGAAATGTTATAAGACAGAAGTAGTAGAAGATCAGAAGGTGACCACGGCCTTTATAAAGGTTGGTGACACAAAGATTGAACTTCTTGAAGCCACATCTCCGGAAAGCACTATTGCAAAATTCATTGAGAAAAACGGAGGCAAGGGAGGCATACACCACATGGCTTTCTCTGTGGAAGACGGAGTTGCCAATGCTCTCGCAGAGTGTGAGGAAAAGGGTGTAAGGCTCATTGACAAGGAGCCAAGGAAAGGAGCCGACGGTCTTGACATCGCATTCCTTCATCCAAAATCAACAGAGTCTGTGCTCACAGAACTTTGTGAAGATCCTCAGAAATAATCGGGTTATAAACAATAAAGTTCGGAATATGAACAGTTCTCAAGCAAAAATCAATGAATTGATCGAGAAACGTGCCACTGCACGAATTGGCGGCGGTGAAAAAGCTATAGAAAAACAGCATGCCAAAGGCAAATACACTGCACGTGAAAGAATCGCACAGTTGCTCGATGAGGGAAGTTTTGAAGAGCTCGATATGTTTGTGACACACAGGTGTACAAATTTCGGGCAGGATAAGAAACATATTTTGGGCGATGGTGTGGTTACCGGTTTCGGCACTATAGAGGGTCGGCCGGTCTATGTGTTTGCTCAAGACTTTACCGTTTTTGGAGGCTCATTGTCAGAAACCATGGCCCAGAAGATATGTAAGGTGATGGATATGGCCATGAAGATGGGTGCTCCCGTCATAGGCCTTAATGACTCGGGGGGCGCAAGAATCCAGGAAGGTATTAACGCGTTGGCCGGATATTCAGAGATTTTCCAACGCAATATCCTTGCATCGGGGGTGATTCCTCAGATTTCTGCGATTCTGGGACCTTGTGCCGGCGGTGCTGTTTATAGCCCTGCTTTGACTGACTTCACCATCATGGCTAAAGGTATTTCCTATATGTTCCTCACCGGTCCGACTGTGGTTAAGACAGTGACCGGAGAAGATGTTTCTCAGGAAGAGCTGGGTGGTGCATCGGTTCATTCAACAAAGAGCGGTGTGACTCATTTCTCAGCTGAAAACGGCGAGGAGGCACTCTTTATAATAAGG
Organism: Muribaculaceae bacterium; assembly: GCA_022509225.1. Lineage (GTDB taxonomy): Bacteria > Bacteroidota > Bacteroidia > Bacteroidales > Muribaculaceae > Lepagella. The sequence goes on along the minus strand of JAFLTM010000020.1, from coordinate 17,722 downwards.
AAGCTTTTAAGCTATATCCCGCAAAACAATCTGGAAGAAACCCCGCTTGTGGCTTGTGATGACCCTATCGACAGGCTTGACGACGCACTCAACGATATCATTCCTGAAAGTGCCAAACAGAGCTATGACATGTATGATGTTATCGGGTCTATAGTGGATAATGGAGAATTCCTTGAAATACACAGAGATTTCGCGCGTAATATCATTATAGGATTTGCACGTTTCAACGGACAGAGCGTGGGTATAGTTGCAAATCAGCCAAAAGTTCTGGCAGGTGTGCTTGACTCAAATGCATCTCGCAAGGCAGCAAGGTTTGTTCGTTTCTGCGATGCTTTCAATATTCCGTTAGTGACCTTGGTTGACGTGCCCGGCTTCCTTCCGGGCACAGGCCAGGAATATAACGGCGTTATCCTTCATGGGGCAAAATTGCTTTATGCCTATGGAGAGGCAACTGTGCCAAAAGTAACCGTGACTTTGAGAAAGAGCTACGGTGGTGCCCATATAGTTATGAGCTGCAAGCAACTTAGAGGTGATATCAATTATGCTTGGCCAACATCAGAGATTGCAGTGATGGGTGCCGAAGGTGCTGTAGGAGTTCTTTATGCAAAAGAAATGAAAGAGGCTGAGGATCCTGCAAAGATCCGGGCTGAGAAAGAAGAGGAATACCGTAAGTTGTTTGCCAATCCTTATCAGGCGGCTAAATATGGATATATCGATGATGTGATCGAGCCTCGCAACACAAGATTCCGTATCATTCGTGCCCTTCAGATGCTTGCCACCAAGAAACTTTCAAATCCGCCGAAAAAACACGGTAACATACCATTATAAGACTAATGAAACCCCAAATCGAACAAAGAATGAACAAAGGGTTTTTTTCAATAACATTGCTATTAGCCTGTGCTTTGACTCCATTCGGAGCCAAAGCACTTGGCCAACAGTCTGTAGAGGTGGTGGAAACTGTGGCCGGCACTGAAATAGTGTCTGATTCAGAGAAGCCGGCTGAAGTGACAGAAAAAACCACTCCACTGGCACTCCAGGAACCTGATGTTTTCACTTCCGATTACGGTGAGAGCAAGATAGCACGGAAGATGACCCAGGCAGAAAAGAATCAGAATGCGGCTGAAAACGATGGCTGGGGGGGTGCGATCACAATCATAGCTATGTGTATAGTGATATCTGCCCTTGTAGTTCTTTCCATTCTGTTCATGATTTTCGGCAAAATTTCCGAATCAATCCTGACCAGCAAGAAGAAGAAAGCCAAGGCGGAAGCCGACCATCCACATCATGAAGATGGACATGAACTTGCTCCGGGTGAAGTGATAGCTGCGATTTCACTTGCCTTGAAAGAATATTTCAGCGACCCTCACGACATTGAGGAAACTCATCTAACCATCAAGAGGCTGCAGAAGTCGTATTCGCCCTGGAACTCCAAGATTTATAATCTTCGGCAGACTCAACAACATAGGAGAAACCCATCAACAGAAATAAATTTCCATGAGTCAAAAAGAATACAAATATAAAATTAACGGAATAAAGTTTAATGTAACCGTAGATGATCCGCAAGGCAATTCAGTGCATGTGGAAGTTAACGGAGTGCCTTACACAGTTGAACTTGACAACACTCCGAATGATAAGCCCGTGATAAAACCACCGAAGACCAAACCGGTGCAGGTGCCGAGACTAAATTCCGAAGAGAAGAGAGATGTTGAGGTAGTCACTCCGGCTAACGGCTACACAGTGAAAGCGCCGTTGCCGGGAACCATAATGACCATACCGGTGAAAGTGGGCGATCAGGTAGCTGCCGGAGCAACGGTTTGTGTGCTCGAGGCAATGAAAATGGAAAATGATATTCACACACCAAAAGGTGGCGTGGTGAAACAAATACTGGTTAATGTTGGTGATGCCGTGCCTCAAGACGGTAATCTGATGATTCTTGAATAACAGGTGATGAATTCCCAAATTTAATATTATGATCTTAGCAGAATCAACATATTCATTCGGCGAATTCATGCGTCAGACGGTTGCCTCTTTCTGGGAGTTTACCGGATTCTACAATTGCGAATGGCAGAATCTGGTAATGCTTGCAGTGGGATGCTTTTTTGTCTGGCTCGCCATCAAGAAAAATTTCGAGCCGTTACTATTAGTGCCGATCGGTTTCGGAATGTTGATCGGCAACATACCGTTTCAGGAAGGTATGGAGATTGGAATCTATGAATCGGGTTCCGTGCTCAACATTCTTTATAACGGAGTTGAAAGAGGATGGTATCCGCCGCTTATCTTCCTTGGTATCGGGGCAATGACTGATTTCTCTGCATTGCTTGCCAATCCAAAATTAATGATAATAGGAGCTTGTGCCCAGTTCGGTATTTTTGGCGCCTATATGCTTGCTTTGCTGTGCGGATTTAACCCGCTTTCCGCAGGTTGCGTGGCAATCATCGGTGGTGCCGACGGCCCGACTGCCATTTTCACCACATCAAAGTTGAATCCCGATTTATTAGGTGCGGTGGCTGTTTCGGCATATTCCTATATGGCATTGATACCACTCATCCAGCCACCTCTTATGCGTCTTTTCACAACTCAAAAGGAAAGAACCATCAAGATGAAACCTACCCGTGTTGCAACTCAGAATGAAAAAATTATTTTTCCGGTTGTAGGGTTATTGCTCACATGTTTTGTAGTGCCTTCCGGCATACCGTTGTTGGGTATGCTTTTCTTCGGTAATCTTCTCAGGGAAAGTGGTGTAACCACTCGACTGGCAAAAACTGCGAGCAATGCAATGACAGATATTGTCACCATCCTTTTGGGCCTTACAGTGGGGGCTTCCACACAAGCTGACAAATTCCTCACGCTCGACACATTGCTGATATTCGGTTTAGGTTTCACTGCCTTTATCATCGCATCTTCGTCAGGTGTATTATCAGTAAAAGTGTTCAATTTGTTCTTAAAGAAGGATAAGAAAATCAATCCGTTGATTGGAAATGCAGGTGTGTCGGCTGTGCCGATGGCAGCAAGAATCTCAAACAATCTTGGATTGGAATATGATCCCAACAACTATCTTCTGATGCATGCCATGGGTCCGAATGTGGCCGGTGTAATCGGCTCAGCGGTTGCTGCAGGTGTGCTTCTCAGTTTCCTCGGATAAATAATTTGATTTTATCACAATAAGTAAGAGGGTGTGAAATTTTTCACACCCTCTTTATGTTTAATGTCTAAAAAGCTCTACTGCTCAGGATAAAGAGCTTAATAACTGTTTTCCGAGATCTAAGGCAGATTGAGGATTCTGACCGGTGATTAGTCTTCCATCCTTCACAACATGGTCACTCCAAGGCTTTGCTCCGTCGAACAAACCTCCTTTTTCTTCCAATGCTGTTTGAAGCAAGAAAGGCATATACTTTGCCGTTCCGTTGGCATCCTCTTCGGCATTCGTGAAACAATCGAATTTCTTACCTTTGATCAGATTTGTTCCATCTTGAAGAGTAATGTTTATAAGTCCAGCCGGACCATGGCATACAGCGCCCACAATCCCTCCTTTCTCATAAATTTTTGATGCTATTTCAGCAAGTTGCTTGTTTTCGGGGAAATCGAACATGGCTCCATGCCCACCTGCATAAAAGATTGCTAAATAATCATCAGGGTTAATTTGATCGGGCGTTTTGGTCGTTGACATAATCTCCTGCCATTCGGGGTCATCCCAAAATTTGCGATTGATCGGGTCATCAAGATTAAATCCGTCCACGGGAGGGCGTCCTCCTTTGGGACTCACTACATCAATTTTAAATCTATCTCCAAGAACAGACCAAGGATGGGTGACTTCAGAAAGAAAATATCCTGTTTTACGTCCACTGTCTCCCAACTCGCCATGACTTGTCACAACGAATAATATCTTACCTTTCATCTTGAATTAATTTGAAGTGAACATACAATCTTTAAAAGTTATCTCTATTTAAGGGCGAGGCCATCCTTGAAGGCGTTGCCTACTTTTTCGCCTAATACATGATAGACATTATGCACAGGGTCAAAAGTAATGGGAGAAAGCAGTTGAACACTTATTTTCCCATTATCATCAAGAACTCTTTCGTCTGCAGAAACATTTACAATTTCACCGATAAGGTTGCATGATTCAGGGTCGTAGGATATGAGTTTGCATTCAAGACACATTGCCAGCTCATTAATTATCGGAGCGTTTACGAATTCTGATTTTGTTGCCGTGAAGCCGGCTTTTTCAAATTTATCCGGAATTTTATTTCCGCTTGCCACACCAACATAATCACAAGCCACAAGATGGGAAGCGTCGGCCATGCTTACCGTAAAGGCTTTTGTGGCAAGAATATTGGCGGTGGTTTTATGATTGGCGCTAATGCACATTGCAATCTGATCATCGTAATGAATTCCTCCCCAGGCCACGTTCATTGCATTGGGTACTCCGTTTTCATCATAGGCTGCCAGTATGAAAACCGGCTGCGGATAACACCAAGGTTTGCTTCCAAAATTCTTTCTCATAGTAAATTGATTTATTTCAAATTTTATATAAATTTGTAAAAATAGAAAAATTTAAAGATTATGAGAAAACAATCTTCCCATAAAATTTTGTTCATCTTAACGCTGTTGATATTTACCTTTATTTTTTCAGTAAACTGTAAAGGGAATGAAAATACCCCAGCTATAAGGACTGTGGTGTTCAAGGGAGGTGAGTATGGTTCTAAATTTTATCGTATACCTGCGATTGTCACTGCAAACGACGGGAGCCTCGTGGCAGTTGCCGACAAGCGAATACTCAGTAATGCCGATCTTCCTAATCCGATTGATATAGTATCAAGAAGAAGCACAGATGGAGGAAAGACCTGGAGTGATTATGTCACGGTGGCTGAACATGATTCTTTAGGAGGATGTGGTGATCCCGCTTTGGTGGTGGAACGCAATTCCGGCGATATTCTTGCTATATATAGCCACGGCAACGGTCTATGGCAGGATTCGCCTGCACAGATCACCATCAGTCGTAGCAAAGACAACGGCCTGACATGGGGTGACACACTAAATATCAATCCGCAAATACTGACAACCAATCAAAATGGACCCCAACCATTAAAACTCACGTCAGCATTCGCATCGTCAGGCCATGCTCTCCAGCTAAAAGACGGAAGACTGATGTTCGCACTGGTAACCAGAGTGGCCGGGGAATCTCCTTTTAAAGTTTACGCTATCTATAGTGATGACGGAGGATATAACTGGAAAGTTTCGGAGACTCCAGGCACATACGACGGTGACGAATCCAAAATAGTGGAACTTGCCGACGGAACCTTGATAATGAGCATACGCAACCGATACCGTCAGGATCGTTACGACAACAGAAGGCTCTTCTCCTATTCAAAAGACCGCGGAGAGACATGGAGTGAACCGGAAGTCGTGTTGGACCTGATTGACCCGGCCTGCAACGGCGACATCATAGCCTATGGTGACGGCGATATTTTGCTTCAATCGCTGCCCGACTCTCCTAACAAAAGAGAGAACGTGAGCATATATGTGAGCCAGGATGGTGGGAAGACATTTCCCGGTAAGTACCTTGTTTACGACGGTGGTGGCGCCTATTCTGCCATGACAGTCTTGCCTAACGGTAATATAGGGATACTCACCGAAGAAGAGCATGATGGAACCGAGGGTTATGAACTGTGGTACACTGAAATTGATGCCGAAGCATTGGGAATCAAATAAAAACTTTAAGAAATAAACATCGCGACGCATGGTCGTAGCGTTAAAACATAAACGGAATATGAAAAAATGGATAGGACTCTGTACCGGGTTGATGCTGACCGTAATGTTGGGTAGCCTCGCATCCGGTGCTGAAGCAAAAAAGAAGAAAACAGACCCGACACCTGTCAAGGTAGGCTGTATTGGAAACAGTATAACCTATGGGTACGGTGTGGAAAATCGTCAGGTCAACAGTTACCCTGCAAGACTTCAGGATTTACTCGGTGAAGGCTACGATGTGAGGAATTTTGGGAGAAATGGTGCTACATTAACCAAAAATGGTCACCGTCCCTATATCGAGCAGGAGGAATTCGCAGCTGCCATGGAATTTGCGCCCGATTTAATCGTGATGCATCTGGGTATTAACGACACCGAGCCCAGGGATTATCCGCATTACGGAGATGAATTCGTTGGCGATTATCTGGCCCTGATAGATTCTTTCAAGAGCGTAAACCCTAATGTTAGGGTAATCATCGCAAATCTCACCCCCCTTCTTCCCAAACATTTCCGTTATAAATCAGGCACCCGTGCATGGAGAGACTCCATCCGCAACCTGATTCCCATTGTGGCAAAGGTTTCGGGAAGTGAGCTTATTGATTTCGGGCCCCTTTTTAGGGATCGTCCAGACCTGATTCCTGATGCTATCCATCCTAATACCGAAGGTGCCTCGATGATGGCGGATTTGGCTGCTTCCGCAATAACCGGTAATTTCGGAGGCTTGAAACTTCCTGAGGTTTATGCCGATGGAATGGTGCTTCAAAGAAATAAGGATCTAAAGATCAACGGAACTGCCAATGCCGGTGAAAAAGTGACCGTCACCATAGGTGATAACACACGTACAGCCGTGGCGTCAAACGACGGGCAATGGAGTGTGACAATGCCTCCGATGAGAGAGACCACGGGATTGACAATGACAGTGAAAGCCGGAAACGAAACCCTCACTTATAATGACGTGGCCGTGGGGGAAGTGTGGATAGCCTCCGGCCAAAGCAATATGGAGTTCCGACTCAAGAATGCCTCCTCATTCAAAGATGACAAAGAAAATCTCAACGATCCTCTTTTGAGGCTTTTCGATATGAAACCGGTGGCTTACACCGATAATTTGGAGTGGACTACGGAGCAAAAGGTGCTAACCGATAAACTTCAACACTATCTCCCGACAAAATGGAGAGTTTCGAATGAAGAAACCGCTCCGGAATTTTCTGCAGTAGCATGGTATTTCGGACGCATGCTCAGAGATAGCCTCAACGTGCCGGTAGGAATTATCAGCAATGCAATCGGGGGATCTCCCGCCGAATCATGGGTGGATATAGAGACACTGGAACACAATATTCCGGAAATTTTCTTAAATTTTAGACAAAACGATTATCTTCAGCCGTGGGTACAAAAAAGAATAGGGGAGAACACAGGCACGGATGAGGCTGGTCTACTCCACCGACATCCCTACGAGCCCTCATATCTTTTCGCTGCCGGAATACGTCCGTTAGGTTCATTTCCTGTGGCCGGAACAATATGGTATCAGGGTGAATCAAATGCCCATAATATCGAGATTCATGAGGTCCTTTTCCCTCTGCTCGTGCAAAGCTGGAGAGAAAATTGGGAGGATGATGATATGCCGTTTATCTTTACTCAATTAAGTTCTATCAACCGGCCATCATGGCCATGGTTCCGCGACTCTCAAAGAAGAATGGCGAAAGAGATACCCGGAGTGGCGATGGCCGTTAGTTCCGACCGTGGAGATTCCCTTGACGTACATCCGAGAGACAAGAAGATGATAGGGCATAGACTTGGCAGGCAGGCACTTAACAAAGTTTACAAAATGAAAAATGTAGTGCCGGAGGGACCCACTATCCTTAAGGCCAACAAGACTTCTGACAACAAGGTGACTCTATCTTTCGAGAATGCCGAAGGGCTGACAACCTCTGACGGGCAACCTCCAATTACCTTTGAAGTGGCTGAATATGAAGGAGTCTATTATCCCGCCTCAGCACAGATTGTTGGCAACGAGATTATACTGTCAGGCAGCGAACCGATCACGCCCAAAATTGTGAGATACGGATGGCAACCATTCACAAGGGCGAACCTTGTGAACGGAGAGGGGTTACCCGCCTCTACCTTTAAGGTAAAAGTGAAGTAACTAAACTAAACCTCATTTTTATAACGATCATATAACATTTTAACGTAACATCCATGATATCTAAAATTCAGGCATTCTCATTAACGCTGCTTGTGACTTTGATGGCAGCCACCTTTACCGGATCGGCCGCAAGTACTTATAGGGACCATAGATATAGCAGTTTTACCACACTTCCTGAATGTGAGGAGGGTGATATTCTATTTGTAGGGAACTCGATCACCAACATGATGGATTGGTGGGAAGCTTTCGGTAGCCGATCAAATATCCGCGGACGTGGAAATTCCGGAACCACTTCCAATGAAATACTCGATCATTTCGATGATATCGTAAAGGGTAAGCCTGAAAAAGTATTCTTCATGATAGGAACCAATGATCTTAGTAACAACAGTGAATTCAACTCCCCTGACAGTGTTGCCGGAAGAATTATAGAACTTATTGAAAGAACCAAAGCTAAAGTGCCCGGAGTGAAGGTCTATTACCAGAGTATCCTACCCACGCTGCGTGCCGGAAGGACAAAAGCAAAGACTGAAAAAGCCAACGCCATTGTGAATGAGTGGATTCAAGTCCAGAATGACCCAACAATAACATACATCGACCTTTACACCCCGATGGTTGACGATAATGGAAGTATCAAAAACACAGCCGACGCACCTGACCCCGATGCATTAAGTTACGATGACCTGCACCTTACCCAGAAAGGTTATCAGTTATGGCTCGACATTATAAAAGACTATGTGGGTTATGAACCTGTTTTCGGTAAAAACGCGATAAATCTTGCGGGTGGATTGCCTGTTTCATTCGGAATGAGGACAAGTCAATTTGGAGCATTGCCGGTCAAGAGCACTGATATCCTGCTTATCGGAGACGAAATGATCCATAACGGTGATTGGCAAGAGCGACTCAAAAACACTGATATCAAAGACCGTGGTACAGGATGGGGTTTCCCCGGCATATCTTTGGCTGCGATGGAGGGGATGTTCGATCCTATCTTGAGCGGAAATGTTAACAACGGTGTGGTGAAAGAGACTCCGAGGGCAGTGGCACTTTACGGTGGAACAGGAGAGGTGCAGAGAGGGATGAGCTCCGACTCATTGTTCGCAGCATACTCACATGCAATACACGAATTGCGCGACAGACTCCCTGACACACCAATATTTGCGATGACCCTTCTGCCTTTCCCTACATCACAAAACGAAAAAAACCGGGTAATAGCCGAATTTAACCAAAGAGTTGTAAATGAGATAGCGGTTCCGGGGTCGAATATCGAACTTATAGACCTCTATACAGTTGGAGGAGGCCAGAATAGAAGCGAACAATATTTCATGGACGCCGAGAGTCCTTTTATCAACGGAACCGGATACGAGGCAATGGCTGATGCTATCCGGCAGGCTTTGAACGGGCTGATAACGCTTTCCGATTATTCCCTGCTTCCAGAACCTCAATCCATAAATTTCGGCAAAGATTTTTTTTCACAGGGCCGGTAAGGGTAGAGTCTCCTTTCCGGTCTGATAGAGTCACCGATGTGCTCGACGCCCTACAAATCACGGCCCAGACAAATGCTTTTCCGGTGATTTGTAGGATAGACAACGAATTCCCTTATGGAGACTCACAAAGCGACGAAGCTTACCGCTTATCTGTAACCGAAAAGGGGGTAAACATAACCTCTCCCTCTTCAAAAGGCCTTTATTGGGGTCTTGTGACTTTAAACCAGCTCGTGAAAAAGGATACCGAGGGTTCCTCATACCTGCCTGAATGTGAGATAATCGACTGGCCCGCTTTCTCAATACGGGGATTCATGAATGACACGGGTAGATCCTTCATATCCCTCGATGAACTCAAGGAGGAGATCGACGTGATGTCGAGATTCAAGTTGAATGTCTTTCACTGGCATTTCACGGAAAATCAGGGGTGGAGACTTGAAAGCAGGCTTTTCCCGCAACTCAACGACTCTGCCAACATGCTGCGTGACCACGGGAAATATTACCGTATAGATGAGGCCAGAGAGCTCGTGGGATATGCCGCTGATAGGAATATAACCGTGATTCCGGAGATAGATATGCCCGGTCATAGTAAGGCTTTCGATATCACCTTTGGTTTTGATATGCAAAGCCCGGAGGGAGTCAAGGTGGTCAAGCAACTTCTTGCCGAAGCGTGCCAGACTTTCGAGGAAGTCCCCTATTTTCATATCGGCACCGATGAGGTGAAATTCACTAATCCTGATTTTGTGCCTGAAATGGTGAGACTTGTGAGGGAATATGGTAAGAAAGCCATTTCATGGAATCCGGGATGGAAGTATGGAGATGGCGAAATAGACATGATCCAGATGTGGAGCTACAGGGGTGAACCGATCGAGGGAGTCCCGGCAATCGATTCCCGTTTTCATTATATAAACCATTACGATACATACGCCGACATAGTGGGTCTTTACCGAAGTAAAATATATCATAGGGAGAATGAGGATGATACCGTGAAAGGTGTTGTCATTGCACTTTGGAACGACCGCTATATCGACGATGAGAAAAAGATATCGGTGCAGAACAATCTCTATCCCCTTCTTATGGTCACGGCAGAAAGAGGGTGGGACGGCGGTGGAACAGAATATTTCGACTCACTCGGCACAAACATGACTCCGGTCAACAGTGCCGATTTCAGGAAATTCGCCGATTTTGAGCGTCGGATGCTCCATCATAAAAAGACTCGGCTGAACGATAAGAATATACCATACGTGAAGCAGACTAACGTACATTGGCTCATCACCGAGGCTTTTCCCAATGGGGGTGATCTTTCTGCCAAATTCCCGCCGGAAATCGAGGGACCGAAATATGAATACATCTACAACGACAGTGTGTATAAAAGCCGTGAAGCCACTGGTGCCGGGATTTATCTGCGTCATGTGTGGGGCAATATCGTTCCGGCCTTTTACAGTGATCCAAAGCCTGATCATACGGCATACGCATTTACTAACGTCTATTCTCCTGAAGACCAGAAGGTGGGACTGCAGTTTGAGACCCAGAACTACAGCCGTTCAGAATCAGACGTTGCCCCTCCACAGGGGGAATGGGACTACCGTTGCAGCAAACTCTGGATAAACGGTAAGGAGATCAAGCCGAGGGAATGGAGAAACATCCACAAAGAGAGGGATAACGAAATCTCCCTCGCTAATGAAAATATGGCTACTGAGTCTCCTATTCCCGTGGAACTCAAGAAAGGATGGAATTCTGTTATGATAAAACTTCCCGTGGGGAAATTTCAGATTCCGGAGGTGAGACTGGTGAAATGGATGTTTACATTTGTTTTCACCACACCCGACGGAAAGGAGGCTGCTCCGGGTCTGATTTATATTCCTTTAAAAAGGGAAAATGAAAAATCATGAGAGGGTAAAGCTTTTTTATTAAATTTGTAACTTGAACCAAATACTTATATCATGAAAAAAAGATGGGTACCGGCAGTTTTAGCCGCCACGGCAGCCTACAGTGCACAGGCTGAGAAACCTAATGTGATCATTATTTATGCCGATGACTTGGGATATGGCGACCTCCAGTCTTATGGTGCAAAAAATGTAGAGACACCTAATGTGAATCGTCTCGCAGAAAATGGAGTTACATTCACAAATGCACACGCCACGGCATCAACCAGTACACCCTCACGATACTCCTTGCTGACCGGAGAATATGCCTGGCGTAAACCGGGCACAGAAATCGCACCGGGAAACGCCGGAATGATAATAAGGCCGGAACAATACACTATAGCAGATATGTTCAAGAGTGCAGGGTATAATACAGCTGCCCTCGGCAAATGGCATCTCGGTCTCGGCGACAAGACAGGCCAACAGGATTGGAACGCCCAGCTGCCCACGCATCCCGGAGACCTCGGTTTTGACTATTCCTATATCATGGCAGCGACAGCCGACCGTGTACCTTGCGTTTTCATTGAGGATGGACAGGTGGCCAACTGGGATCCTGAAGCACCCATCGAGGTGAGCTATCGGGGCAATTTCCCGGGAGAACCCTCCGGAACTGAAAATCCTGAACTTCTTTATAACCTTAAGTCTTCTCACGGTCACTCAGATGCTATCGTTAACGGTATCGGACGTATCGGTTTCATGAAAGGAGGAGGCAAGGCTCTCTGGAAAGATGAGAATATCGCTGACTCGATCACCGAACATGCGATAGAATTCATTAAGAAAAACGCTAAGACCGATGAACCGTTCTTTATGTATTTCGCCACCAACGACGTGCATGTGCCTCGTTTCCCGCACGACAGGTTCCGTGGTAAAAATCAGATGGGTCTTCGCGGTGATGCTATAGTGCAATTCGACTGGTCGGTTGGCCAAATCATGAACACACTTGAAGAACTCGGGATAGCTGACAACACTTTGGTGATTCTTTCAAGCGACAATGGTCCTGTCACCGACGACGGATATATTGACTATGCAGAGGAACTTCTCAACGGGCACAGCCCAACAGGTGGCTTGCGCGGAGGAAAATACAGTGCATACGAGGGTGGCACGATGGTTCCCCTGATTGTGTCTTGGCCGGAGAAAATTAAAGGGAATCAAACATCAGATGCACTTATATCCCAGATTGACTGGCTCGCTTCATTGGCATCGATAGTTGACACCCGCATTCCCAAAGGAGGAGCACCCGACAGCCGTAACTATGCCGATGCCCTTTTAGGTAAAGACAAAGTGGGGAGCGACTGGGTGATAGAGCAGGCCAACAACAATTCACTCTCTTTGAGAACAAGTGACAACTGGAAACTCATAGAACCCTCCGACGGTCCTGCGATGGTTCCTTGGGGACCTAAAATCGAGACCGGATACAGAGACGTGCCTCAACTTTTCAACCTGTCGAGTGACAACGGTGAGGAGAAAGACGTAGCAGCCCAAAATCCGGAAAAAACCTTCGAACTTCTCAAGACCTTACGTGAAGTTAAGGAGGGTAAAAAACAATAAGACATTTTTTGAGTATAGGGTAAGAATATGAATCTTTCGGCTGCTTTCTTCACATTAGGCTGCAAGCTTAATTTTTCGGAAACAGCCACCCTTGCCTCTATGCTTGCACAAAAGGGCATAAAAAAAACACGTCCCGATGCAAAACCCGACATTTGTGTTGTGAACACATGTTCAGTTACGGATACTGCCGATAAAAAAGCACGTCATCTGATACGTAGCCTGTCGAAAAAATATCCATCTGCATCAATTTTTGTTACCGGATGTTACGCCCAACTCAAACCTGATGAGGTGTCCAAACTACCCGGTGTAGAAATGGTTCTTGGTTCCAATGAGAAACTTCATATTTCACAATATATCGATTCATGGCTAATGAACCGCGGGTCGGTAGTTGAGACAACTCCGGGACTGAAAATAAATGTTTTCATGCCATCATGCGAGAGGGGTGACAGGACAAGGTATTTTTTAAAAGTGCAAGACGGATGTGACTATTTCTGCACCTATTGCACCATCCCATACGCACGTGGCAGGTCTCGTTCAGGTAATATCTCCGAACTTGTGGAGATGGCGCAACAGGTTGCTCTGAAGGGAGGGAAGGAAATAGTGATAACAGGAGTCAATATCGGAACATTCGGCATCGACAACAATCAGGATTTCCTTTCCCTTCTCAAAAAACTTGACCGGGTGGCGGGTATAAGCCGTTACAGAATTTCTTCGATTGAGCCAAACTTGCTCACGGATGAGATTATTGAATGGATTGCATTTGAATCCCGGGCTTTCATGCCTCATTTCCATATACCCCTTCAATCCGGATCAGACAAGGTTCTCAAATTGATGAACCGGCGATATGACACTGAATTATTCAAGACGAAAATATCCAGGATAAGGGAATTGATTCCCGATTCATTCATAGGGGTTGACATAATTGCGGGAGCAAGAGGGGAAACTGAGGAAGAATGGACAAAAAGCTATAGCTTTGCATCCGGCCTTGATATAGCCAAATTTCATGTTTTCCCTTATTCAGAACGACCAGGGACCAAGGCATTGACCTTGGGAGAGGATGTGCCTGTTGAGAAACGTAGAATTCGGGTTAATGCCTTGACTGAGTTGTCAGATAAAAAAACGGCGGCCTTCATAAATGGAAATTTAGGTAATATAAGGCCCGTATTATGGGAGAAACCGACTAACCGTGACATGATGCACGGTCTGACTGATAATTATATAAGGGTTGAGGCTCCCTACAAACCGGAATTGATAAATAACGTATCTGAGGTTATGTTGTTATCATTGAAACCCGGCACAAGCGACATCGGCTTGGCAAGTCACATAGAAACGGAATGATGTCGGAAGGTAAAGAAAAGCAATTGGCTGTTATAATACTTAACTGGAACGGAATTGAGTTGCTCAAGAAATTCCTACCATCCGTTGTGGAACATACACAAGGTGAGGAAGTAGATGTTATTGTGGCTGATAATGGCTCGAAAGATGATTCAATAGAATGGATTAAAACCCATTATCCTGATTTAAAGATTCTTGCATTTGAAAAAAATTATGGATTTGCAGAAGGTTATAACAAGGCACTGTCGTTAACACGTTATCCGTTTACCATACTTTTGAACAGTGACGTTGAGACCCCACAGGGATGGTGGCAACCCCTCCTTTCATTCATGCAAAATAATCCTAAGGCGGGAGCGGTGCAGCCCAAAATAAAATCTTTTAAAGAAAAGAATAAATTCGAGTATGCCGGTGCTGCGGGCGGATACCTGGATGTTCTGGGTTATCCTTATTGCAGGGGACGGCTTTTCGACAGAGTTGAAGAGGATAACGGACAATATGACGGACCACCTGTTAAAATTTGCTGGGCTTCGGGAGCAGCATTTATGGTAAGGACTTCCTTATATCTGAAACTTGGAGGGCTGGATCCAAATTTTTTTGCTCACATGGAAGAGATAGACCTGTGTTGCAGGATTATAGCTGCCGGATATGATGTGTATTCCATATCAGACTCTGAAGTCTTTCACCTGGGAGGTGGATCGCTTCCTCAGGGAAATCCGCGGAAGACCTACCTTAATTTCCGTAACAATCTTCTTCTCCTATATAAAAACCTACCGGCGTCGCAAAAGGGACGCAAACTCTTCTACAGACGTCTTGCAGATGCTTTGGCATTTCTCATGTTTATGTTGAAAGGAGAATTTTCTAACGCGAGATCCGTTTGGAAAGCTCATGGTGATTTCAGGAAAATGAAGAAATTATACGTAAAAGAAAACACTATTCCTGAAGATATAGTCTATCCCGGCAGTGAAAGAAAAGCAGTGCTTGACCGTTACTTATTTAATAAAACCAAATAAGAAGATATAATGACAGAAAAGATAAGCCGCCCATTGATTCTGGTAAGCAATGATGATGGAATAACGGCAAAGGGTGTGCATGAACTGGTGAAGACTTTGCAAAAGATTGGTGATGTGGTTTGTGTTTGCCCTGACAGTCCGCAATCCGGGATGTCGATGGCGCTAACTGTAAATTCTTCTCTGAAAGTGCAAAGGCTTGAAGACTATGAAGGTGCCAGGATGTATAAGGTTACCGGAACACCGGTTGATTGTATAAAGATGGGTGTTGACAATCTTCTTGAGCGCAAGCCGGATATTGTTGTTTCAGGTATTAATCACGGATCGAATGCAGCGATTAATGTGGTGTATTCCGGCACTATGGGAGCTGCCTTCGAGGGGTGTGCCTATGGCATCCCTTCTGTAGGGTTTTCTCTGACAAGTCATGATGAGGATGCTGATTTCACACCTTGTCTGCCTGTGATAGAGGAACTTGTGTGCCGGATTCTGAAAAATGGTCTTCCTGAGGGTGTATGCCTGAATGTGAATATGCCGGCAAATGTAAAAGAATTCAATGGGTTAAAGGTGACAAAGAGTTGTAAAGGGAGGTGGAACGACCGGTATGTGGAATATCGAGATCCTGCCAACCGACCATTTTATTGGCTCGCCGGGGAGTTTGTGAATGAAGAACCCGACAATAAAGACACCGATGAATGGTGTCTGACACATGGCTATGTGTCGGTTGTGCCCGTAATGTTGGAACGCACATACCCCGAGTTATCGGAATTCTCATGGATTCCTGAAAAAATTTAGCAACCTTTTTTCAAATAGTTGTTTTGAAAAAAAATTATAACTAACTTTGCAGGCGGTTTGTGGCACAACCATTAAAGCGTCCGGGAAAGATGCGCCGGGCAGCGATATGAGGATGGTGATGGCGGCCCTGCCGGAATAATTAACAAGACGATAATCAACAGCCATGTCAAAAGTTTGTCAGATCACAGGCAAGAAAGCTTCAGTGGGCAACAATGTTTCCCATTCAAAGCGGCGCACAAAAAGGAAGTTTGAAGTAAACCTCCATAAGAAAAAATTCTATTGGGTGGAACAGGATATGTGGATAGAACTCCTCGTATCGGCACATGCCTTGCGCACAATTAACAAAATAGGTCTTAATGCGGCCTTGAAAAAAGCCGAGAAAGAAGGGAATCTCGACTTTAAAGATATAACAATCATCTCTCTTTAAAATTAAAGACTTATGGCAAAGAAAGCTAAAGGAAATAGAGTGCAGGTGATTTTGGAATGCACCGAGCATAAGGCAAGCGGAATGCCGGGTATGTCACGTTATATCACAACCAAAAACCGCAAGAACACAACAAGTCGTCTCGAACTCAAGAAATATAATCCAATCTTGAAGAAGATGACTATTCATAAAGAAATTAAATAAGGATTAAGAGATGGCAAAAAAAACCGTGGCGTCGCTTCAGAAAGGAGAAGGACGCACCTACAGCAAGATAATCAAGATGGAACGTTCGCCAAAAACAGGTGCTTACGTGTTTAAAGAGGAAATGGTTCCTAACGACGCAGTGCAGGCAGCTCTTAAATAATCCTGTTCTTTCAATCACGATATTTCAGAGAGGGTGTGTCATTTCACAATATGGTGACACACCCTCTGTCTTTACTATTATGTGTCAGTCTTTTTATGTAAATTTGTTGAGAAAAATAGAATAAATTATGGTTCAACCTGAAATTTCTGAAGTATTTAAAGCTAACGAGGTTCTTAGAAATGTTGCCGTTGAGACCCCAATCACCGGTCCTACCCAACTTTCAGACTCTTGTGAGGTTTACCTGAAAGCAGAAAGTATGCAGTTAACAGGTTCATTCAAACTTAGAGGAGCCTACTACAAGATATCGCAACTCAATGATGAAGAAAAAAAGCGAGGTGTGATTGCGTGTTCTGCAGGAAACCATGCACAGGGAGTGGCTTTGGGTGCTACCCATAACGGCATTAAAGCATTGATATGTCTCCCCACCACAGCACCGATCTCTAAAGTGGAGGCCACTAAAAATTACGGAGGTGAAATTTGTATGGTCGGAGGTGTTTATGATGACGCATACGAAAAGGCTCTTGAACTTCAGAAAGAGGGAGGATACACATTTATACATCCGTTTGACGATCCTTTGGTGATTGCCGGACAGGGCACGATCGGTCTTGAAATACTACGCCAGTTACCTGAGGTGGAGGCGGTAGTGGTGCCTGTTGGGGGAGGGGGTCTGATTTCAGGAGTGGCTTTCGCAATCAAGACCCTCAGACCCGATGTAAAAGTTTATGGGGTTCAGGCTGAAGGGGCTCCATCTATGAAAAAATCACTTGACGAAGGGCACCGTGTTCATCTTAAATCAGTTTCAACAATTGCCGACGGAATAGCTGTTAAAGAACCGGGTGAGACTACATTTGAAATGTGTCGCAAATATGTCGATGAGGTGGTGACGGTCAGTGATGATGAGATAGCGGCAGCAATCCTGACACTTATGGAAAAACAGAAGATGGTTTCTGAAGGGGCAGGTGCG